>SYDB01000146.1 GCA_005786815.1 Burkholderiales bacterium | reverse complement strand
TGGCGGCCCACAATGGACGACTTGGCGCCATGGCACAAGGCCGCGTTCCTTTTGATGCAAAAACCGCCACTGAAAATGCAGAAATCGTAGCCGACATGGCCAAACTACCTTGGGCTGCATTTGTAGACGGATCAGACAGCGGCGACACCAAAGCCAAATCTGAGATCTGGAAAGACAACGCCAAGTTCAAAGACTATGCTGGCAAGTTACAAGCTGAGTCCGTCAAATTAGTCGCTGCAGCGAAAAGCGGTAACCAAGATGCATTTAAAACAGCGTTTGGCGCAACCGCAGGCACGTGCAAAACATGCCACGACGACTTCCGCGCTAAATAATTGAAGCTTCTCGCAGTTGCTGGATTTTTCCGTCGGAATAACCCAGCAACTCGCCCAACACCTCGTCCGTGTGCTGCCCAAGAAGCGGTGGCGCAACATCATTACGAACGGGCGTAGCACTTAGTTTCATTGGACTGGCCACCAATTTAACGGGCCCCGAACCAGGTCGATCCCATGTTTGCACCATCGCACGCGATTGCACATGCGGATCGTCAAATACTTCAGCCAAATTATTGATGGCGCCACATGGCACTTTGGCCGCTTCAAGCGCGCTCAACCAATCTTGTTTGCTGCGTGCACGCATGATTTCTTCAAGCATGGGAACTAAAGTGGCTCGGTTACGAACGCGTTCAGAGTTCTTAGCAAACCGAGGGTCTTGCGAAAGCTCTGGTCTGCCTGCCACTGCACAAAACTTAGCGTATTGCCCATCGTTGCCAACCGCCAAAATTAAATGGTCTTTGCTACCGTCTTGAGCGGGCGCCACTTCAAAGACTTGGTAGGGGACGATGTTTTGGTGCGCATTGCCTGCACGTCCAGGCACTTTTCCAGACACCAAATAGTTCGCTCCTAAATTTGCCAGCATGGCGACTTGCGTGTCTAGCAAAGCCATATCGATGTGTTGGCCTTGACCCGTACTCTCCGCATGGCGAAGCGCTGCCAGTATCGCAACTGATGCATACATGCCCGTGAATAAATCAGCAACAGCCACGCCAACTTTTTGAGGACCGCCGCCAATATCGTCGCGTTCACCCGTGACGCTCATCAAACCACCGATACCTTGCACCGCGTAGTCGTATCCAGCGCGATCACGATAGGGGCCTGTTTGGCCAAAGCCCGTCACGCTGCAATACACCAAGCGCGGGTTGATTTTGGTGAGCGAGGCGAAGTCCAAGCCATAGCGGGCCATATCACCCACTTTGAAGTTTTCTATAAACACATCACTGACCAAAGCAAGCGCACGAATAATCTCCTGACCTTGCACTGAGGCAATATCGCAAGTGATAGAGCGCTTGTTGCGGTTGGTGCCCATGTAATAGGCGGCGTCAGTAGTGTCGTTACCAGCGCCATCCTTTAGAAATGGAGGTCCCCAGCCGCGCGTGTCGTCGCCCAATGTGGGGCGCTCGACTTTGACAACATCTGCACCCAGATCAGCCAATGTTTGTGTGCACCAAGGGCCGGCGAGTACGCGGGATAAGTCGAGTATGCGTATGCCATTTAATGCGTTCATCGCCAAATTGTCGTGCAAAAGCTGTCCGATATAGGACAGGCAAGCAACTTAGCGCCCCCAACCCTGGCGAATAGAAGCTTATTAGCAGATACAAGTCGAGATAATGGTGCTTATGACTTACAAAGAACAAACGCACGACTTGCTTTCGCTGCGCAATACGGTGTGGGTGTTTTTAGCATTCGCCGCAGCGTACTTTTTGTCGGCGCTCTTGCGTGCAATCACTGCCACTTTGTCGCCCACCTTGAGCATGGAGTTCGGTCTACAGGCCCGCGACCTAGGTCTGTTGGCCGGGGGTTATTTCTTGGGCTTTTCAATGACCCAATTGCCTTTGGGGCATTGGTTAGATAAGCATGGACCAAAGAAAGTCGTTTTGCGGTTCTTGGCAGTGGCGGTCATTGGATGTATAGCGTTTGCCTTGGCGACAAGCTTTGCAGGCTTATTGCTCTCGCGCATGTTGATCGGTGCTGGCGTTAGCGCATGTTTGATGGCGCCTTTGACCGGTTACCGCCGTTGGCTCACACCCGAGATTCAGCAGCGTGCGAATTCGTGGATGTTGATGACGGGTTCATTCGGAATGCTTGCCTCTACTTTGCCGGTGCAATGGCTATTACCAACCATTGGTTGGCGTTGGATGTTTGGCATTCTGGCATTCCTATTGCTCTTAGCGATGGGCCTGATGGTGATCAAACTACCTGAGTGGCGTTTGATTCAAAAGCCCGATCCGTCAGAGGCATCTGCAGTCGGGCCCAGCATCATGGCGGGTTACGCGCAAGTGTGGCGAAACCCTTATTTCCAACGCTTGACTCCGATCGGCTTTTTTAACTACGGCGGCTTGATTGCCATGCAGACCTTGTGGGCCGGCCCGTGGATGGCCAAGGTAGCTGGCTACTCTTCGCTTGAAGCTGCGGGCGGTTTGTTTTGGATCAATGTCAGCATGCTATTTACCTTTCTGATGTGGGGGTTGATCACGCCCAGGCTCTACCTTCTGGGACTTAATACGAACCGGCTCATCACTGCCATCACACCTCTGAATTTGCTGGTTCAGTGCTGGATCGTCTGGTCAGGACCTGATGCGGGTGCTTTGCACTGGGCACTTTTTTGTATCAGTGGCTCGGTGGTATCGCTAGCGCAGCCAGCAGTAGGCGCGGCGTTTCCAGCGACCGAGGCAGGAAAAGGGCTGTCTGGCTACAACCTCGTATTGTTCTTGGGCGTATTTTGTGTGCAGTGGGGATTTGGTTTGTTGGTGGATATGTTTCGCCACTTCGGACTTGAAGAGGTAGCGTCCTTTCAATCTGCCATGGCCGTTTTCTTGAGTTTGTGCGTAGTGTCTTACCTATATTTCATTCGACACAAGACTGAGCGTTGATAATGCAGGCCTTCGCGCCAAAACCATGAGCAATACGATCTTCATCATCGCCCACGCACCGCTTGCTAATGCTCTGCGTGATTGCGCTATGCATGTCTATCCGGAGTGTGCCGATGAAGTCATTGCGCTCGATGTGCGACCCGATGACCAACCTGAAGAAACATTGCGCTTGGCTAACTTGGCATTGCAAAATGTGTCGCAAGAAGGCTTATTGGTGTTGACCGATATCTTTGGTGCAACACCTGCCAACGTGGCACAAAAATTGGTGGGCGCACGACGTGCCAAGCTGATTGCGGGTGCTAATGTGCCCATGCTTTTTCGGGCCGTTAGCTATCGTCATGAGTCATTAGATGACTTAGTGGCGCGCGCATTGGCTGGCGGCTCACAAGGCGTGATGCAAGTGGCTATCGCTGCTCCACAAATTCAACCCTCTCGTTCGTATGATCACCAAAAACATCACCATCAGCAATAAATTGGGCTTGCATGCCCGTGCCTCTGCCAAGCTCACCAAAACGGCTGGCGGATTTCCCTGTAACGTTTGGATCAGCAAGGGCGATCGTCGCGTCAATGCAAAAAGCATCATGGGCGTGATGATGTTGGCTGCAGGTATCGGCAGCGAAGTCACGCTTGAAGTAGATGGTGACCAAGAGCAAGCAGCGATGGACGCCTTGGAGAATTTGTTCAATGACAAGTTTGGCGAAGTCGAGTAATTTGCCATGAGTTTTTCTATCCACGGACTTGCTGTTGCCAGAGGCATTGCCATTGGGCGCGCCGTGCTGGTGGCTTCAAGCCGCGTGGATGTGGCGCATTACTTTATTGATGCACAACAGGTTGGCGAAGAAATCCAGCGACTGGGCTTGGCCACAGACGCCGTCAAAACAGAGTTGCAAGAGCTGCATGACAACCTGCCCAAAGATTCGCCCCCAGAACTCAGCGCGATCTTGGAAGTGCATTTGATGCTCTTGGAAGACGAGATGCTGGCCGACGGGGTCACCCACTGGATCAAAGACCGGCTCTACAACGCCGAATGGGCGTTGACTTCGCAGCTTGACATCGTAGCGCGTCAATTCGATGAAATGGATGACGCCTATTTGCGTGAGCGTAAAGGCGATTTAGAGCAGGTCGTTGAGCGGGTGTTGCGGCATATGAAGGGCGATGTGCACATGGCGCCTATGCCTGCACAACGTCGACAAATGGGTGCACGTCAGCAAGACCTGTTGCTTGAAGACCAAATGGATGTGCCCTTGGTGTTGGTCGCACATGATCTTTCACCGGCCGACATGCTGCAGTTCAAGCAAAGTGTTTTCACAGGTTTTGTTACCGATGTTGGCGGTAAAACTTCGCACACTGCCATCGTGGCGCGAAGCTTGGATATTCCTGCGGTGGTTGGCGCACGCACGGCCAGCCAGTTGGTGCGTCAAGATGATTGGATCATCATCGACGGTGATGCTGGTGTTGTGCTCGTCAATCCTTCGCCCATCATGTTGGCTGAATACGGCTTCAAGCAACGCCAAGCCGAAGTCGAGCGCGAACGCCTTTCTCGCTTAAGACACACACCCGCTGTGACTTTGGATGGGCAAAAGATCGAATTACTTTCCAATATTGAAATGCCTGAAGATGCGGTATCCGCTTTGAGTGTGGGCTCTGTAGGCGTTGGTTTATTTAGAAGCGAATTTTTGTTCATGGGCCGCGTTAACAACTTGCCTGACGAAGAAGAGCAATATTTGGCTTACCGCAAAGCGGTGGAAGGCATGAAAGGCTTGCCCGTCACCATTCGCACAGTAGACATCGGTGCCGACAAGCCCTTAGACCGAACCCACAAGGATGAAGACCATTTAAACCCCGCATTGGGTTTGCGCGCGATCCGCTGGAGCTTGGCTGACCCCGATCTGT
>SYDB01000145.1 GCA_005786815.1 Burkholderiales bacterium | reverse complement strand
GTCATCCAGTTTCAGGGAATGTTTAAAGCTGAGCTCTGCTTGTTCTAAAAAGCCCATCTGTTCTTGGAGGAAACCTTGATTAAACCAATGGGCAGCATTGGTGCTGTTGTTGCCAAAGGTCAAGACACGGTAGTCCTCTAGGGCGAGAGAATTGTTGTTGCGTTGTGCATGCAAATGTGCACGGCTAAAAAGTGCGTATGCATCATTTGGGTACATCTGCAACAGCTTATCTAAAAGCAGAACAGCGGCAGACTTACGATCGATAAGTAGTAAAACAATTAACTGCCATTTTAAAAACAAGTATCGCCAATCAATCATTTGCAACCTTGCATGGCAATAGAAATGCAATGTTCTATCTTTGCCAAAGTGACGTAAGCATACAGGACTGACATCACCAAAAATGCAACCAAGGGGATATGCTTTGGCAGAATGCTGGCAGGTGTTAATTTTCTAGCTATAAACAACCAAGGCTTGTTCAGTATTTGGAAGAGCTGGTAGAAAATATTTCTATCGCGGTTTTGTCCAGCCAATACAAACAATAACCCCTGTCCCAAAAGAGCGAGAAGTCCAATATAGAGAATAAGCTGTGTCACGTTTAAAAAATCAAACAAAGCTTTTTATTTAAAAAAATCATAGCCCATCTTAGCCTTTAGCCATTTGATGTGTCCATATAGGGAAAACCTTTACAAAAGTAAGCGCCAAAGCTGAATGTGCGTGTCTCCATAGAATATTGGACTCACTACAGAGAGCCCCGCCATGTCAGGCACTATTCGTATCCGTGGCGCACGCCAGCACAATCTTAAAAATCTTGACCTTGATATTCGTACCGGCGAGTTGACGGTAGTCACTGGCCCCAGTGGTTCTGGCAAGTCAAGTTTGGTTTTTGACACTTTGTATGCGGAGGGGCAAAGGCGCTATGTCGAAACATTTAGCGCATATGCCAGGCAGTTCTTAGACCGCATGGACAGACCCGCGGTTGACAAAGTCGAAGGCGTTCCTCCTGCGATTGCGATTGACCAAACCAACCCCGTGCGTAGTTCACGCTCCACCGTGGGCACGATGACAGAAATCAATGACCACTTGAAGTTGTTGGTTGCGAGAAGCGGTCAGTTATTCGACCGTCAAACCGCGCAAGCTGTGCAACACGATACGCCGCAAACCATTTATGCGGAACTGCAGCGTAGAAGTGCTTCGTTGTCTTCTGATGCGAGGCTGATATTTACCTTCCCCGTAGAGTTGCCCGCGAATACGACAACACAAGAAGTCGAGCAATGGTTAAGCGCGAGCGGCTTTACACGCGTGCATGCAGAGCGCGAAGTTGCAACCACAACAGGACCGCGCAAACTTTTAGATGTAGTTGCCGATCGGTTTAAAAATGGAAGTGCAGAGCAACCGCGTGTTTTGGAAGCTATCGAGTTAGCTATTAAGCGCGGTGGGGGGCGGTTGAATGTTTATGTGGAAGAGGTTGAGCCAGCAAATAATTTATTTGCAATCTGGCGCTTCTCCACCGGACTCCATTGCCCTGACAGCGACCTCACATACGCGAGTCCAACGCCATCAATGTTCTCGTTCAACTCGGCAGTTGGCGCTTGTGAAACGTGCCGTGGCTTTGGTCGTGTGATTGGCGTTGACTATGGCTTGGTTATACCGAATGAAAAACTTACTTTACGTGCAGGCGCGATTAAAACGATCCAAACACCTGCATGGAAAGAATGCCAAGACGATTTGATGCGCCATGCTGAGGCCGAAGGGATTCCACGCGACACGCCTTGGTACAAATTGTCCAAAGAGCAGCAAACCTGGGTTATTGGCGGTTCTCCTTTGTGGAAGGGTAAATGGAACCTCCAGTGGTATGGCATCAAGCGCTTCTTTGAGTATTTAGAAAGTAAGTCGTACAAGATGCACATCCGTGTACTGTTGTCGAAATACCGCAGTTACACACCATGCCATGTTTGTGGTGGCGCGCGTTTGAAGATAGACAGTTTGTTGTGGCGGATTGGCTCCAAAGAAAATGCAGACGCGGTGATGCAGCCTTCGCAGCGCTTTTTGCCGCAAGGTGTTAATTGGACAAGAAAGCAACTAGAAGCGTTGCCTGGTTTATGTCTGCATGATTTGATGTGTTTGTCGATTGACAAACTGCACAAATTCTTCAACGCCATGCAAATTGATGTGCAAGGGCAAGACGCACAGGCATTGCATTTGTTGATGGAAGAAATTCGTACGCGTTTGAAATATTTAAATGACGTTGGCATCGGTTATCTAACGCTTGATCGACAAAGCCGTACCTTGAGTGGTGGCGAGGTGCAACGCATCAATCTCACGACGGCGCTGGGGACATCCCTAGTAAACACTCTCTTTGTTCTAGATGAGCCCAGCATTGGCTTGCATCCCAGAGACATGAACCGCATCAACCAAGCCATGGTGCGATTGCGAGATGCTGGCAATACGCTGGTGGTGGTCGAGCACGACCCTGCCGTCATGATGTGCGCTGATCGCATATTGGATATGGGCCCAGGCCCTGGCGTGCGTGGTGGTTCGATCGTCTTTGATGGAACACCTGAAGCCTTGAAATCTGCTGACACGTTGACGGGCGCTTATTTAGGCGCGCGTAAAACGATCGGTCTTGGATTAAAGCGTTTGGTAACAGACCACACGCCGCGTTTGATATTGGAAGGCGCACGCGAACACAACCTCAAAAACTTGGCGATTGAGTTTCCTTTACAACGATTGGTGTGCGTAACGGGCGTCAGCGGTTCTGGCAAGTCCACATTGATACAAGACATCTTGACGCCCGCCTTGTTGCGTCAATTTGGAAAAGCCACCGAGACACCCGGCGTGCACGATCGCTTATTGGGTGCAGACCATCTGAGCGATGTCGTGTTTGTAGACCAATCCCCCATTGGTAAGACTGCACGCTCGAACCCAGCAAGCTATGTGGGCGCATGGGATGCGGTCAGAGAGATATTCGCCACAGCCCCTATGTCGCAACAACGCGGATACACCGCATCCAAATTCAGCTTCAACGGTGGTGACGGCAGATGTCCCACCTGCGGCGGATCAGGCTTCGAGCACGTAGAAATGCAATTCTTAAGTGATGTGTATTTGCGTTGCCAAGATTGCAATGGGCAACGTTATAGACCGGAGATATTGGAAATCAAGATTGAACGAGTAATTGGGGTCAGATCCCAATTAAATCAATTGGGATCTGACCCCAATTACCCATCTGTCTTCTTAAACGTAGCAGATGTCCTAGAACTCACCGTTGGCGAGGCATTAGAAATATTTGCGAACGACAGAGACGTTGTCCGCGCTCTGCAGCCCATCGTGGATGTTGGCTTGGACTATGTGAAGCTAGGCCAACCCGTCCCTACCTTAAGCGGAGGCGAAGCACAGCGATTGAAGTTGGCTGGATTTTTGGCTGATGCTGCGAAAGCCAAAACATCTAGCAAGCAAAGCTTGGCTAAAAAAGGTGTGTTGTTCTTGTTTGATGAACCCACCACAGGCTTGCACTTCGATGACATTGCCAAACTCATGCGTGCAATGCGACGCTTATTGGAAGACGGAAATTCACTGATAGTGATCGAGCACAACTTGGATGTCATCCGAGCCAGCGATTGGTTGATTGATCTAGGACCAGAAGGTGGCGATGCCGGCGGCTATCTCGTGACAGAAGGACCACCTGAAGAAGTCAGATTACATCCGACATCTCACACTGCCAAAGCCCTGCGTGATTACGCAGAAAGCATGGGCGTTGAATATGCGGTGGATGCCATAAAAGCCAGCGCAGGCAAAAAAGTCAAAGATAACACTGGCACTTACTTGGCGGAACGCATCAACGCCATTCAAATCGTCAACGCCAAAGAGCACAACCTCAAAAGTCTGAGCGTGAATATCCCACGCGGCAAATTCAATGTGATCACTGGCGTATCAGGTTCAGGCAAATCAACATTGGCTTTTGATATTTTGTTTAACGAAGGCCAGCGCCGTTATTTAGAAAGCTTGAACGCCTACGCGCGCAGCATCGTGCAACCCGCGGGCCGTCCTGAAGTTGATGCGGTTTACGGCATTCCACCGACCGTGGCGATTGAGCAGCGCTTGTCACGCGGCGGGAGAAAGTCCACCGTTGGCACCACGACAGAAGTCTGGCATTTCTTGCGCTTGCTTTTTGTCAAACTAGGCACGCAACACTGCGTGCACGATGGCTCCGCTGTTGAGCCACAAACACCTGAGCGCATCGTTGCGCAACTCATGCGTGAATTCAAAGGCCAGCATATAGGCTTACTAAGCCCATTGGTAGTGAACCGCAAAGGTGTTTACACCGAATTAGCTGACTGGGCACGCCCACGTGGCTTCACCCATCTGCGCGTAGACGGTCATTTTTTACCTACTACTAATTTCCCGCGTATCGATAGATTCAAAGAGCACACCATAGAACTGCCTGTTGCCAGTGTGACGGTCACAGCGGCCAACGAAACGCAATTGCGTGGGTATATCGCTACAGCGCTTGAGCATGGCAAAGGCGTGTTGCATGTGTTGAGCCAATTAGACGGCCTGCGTGAAGCAATGGTGGCGGGCTTCGACACGCAAGGCATTGGTCGACTAGATGTGTACTCGACCAAACGCGCATGTCCTGTCTGCGCAACGTCTTACACCGAACTCGATCCGCGCTTGTTTTCCTACAACAGCAAACATGGTTGGTGTCCAGATTGCGTTGGGACTGGCGTCAAACTCAGCAAAGACCAACGTAAAGTGTTGGATGACTCAGTACGCGACGACAAAGACAAAGGACGTGAGCAAACCTTTGCAGAACCAGATGTTGAAGATTTAACAGATATGGCATGTCCGACATGCGAAGGCACACGGCTCAACGCCACTGCACGTGCAGTCAAGTTTTCAGGTGTAGGCATCACTGAACTCGCAAGCTTGAGTGTCACGCAAATACGCGCATGGTGCGATACCGTAGGCCTCAAAGGTCGTGATGCAGAAATCGCCCGTGATCTCTTGCCTGAGATCAAGAGCCGTTTGGAGTTTTTAGAGCAAGTCGGCTTGAATTACCTCACGCTAGACCGTGGAGCACCCACATTAAGCGGAGGCGAAGCGCAACGTATTCGTCTGGCTGCTCAACTGGGCAGTAATTTGCAAGGCGTTTGTTACGTATTAGACGAACCCACGATCGGCCTACACGCACGCGACAACCAAATTTTGTTAAACGCCTTGCATCTGCTCAGCAGCAAAGGAAATACCTTGGTAGTGGTAGAGCACGATGAAGATACGATTCGACGCGCGGACCACATCATCGACATCGGCCCAAGCGCGGGCAAGCGCGGCGGACGACTGATGGGTGAAGGCACAGTCAATGACATCACTTCAGTAAGTG
>SYDB01000011.1 GCA_005786815.1 Burkholderiales bacterium | reverse complement strand
ACGAGTGTTTTTAACCCCGCTTTACGTGGCAACCAACTTTGCCGCGGCGTGGTGCTTGATACCGAAACCACCGGCTTTGATCCGCAACACGACAAGGTGATTGAGTTGGGTATGTTGCTATTCGATTTCGACCCTTTGACGGGAGAAATTCATAAAGTACTAGACGTTTTCGATGAGCTTGAAGACCCAGGTTTTCCGATCCCACCTGCAACGATTGCGGTGCATCACATCACGGACGATATGGTGCAAGGCAAGCAGATTGACGATGCTAAAGTCAACGCACTATTAAAAAATGTCGTGGTGGTGATTGCGCACAACGCCGCCTTTGATCGCCCTTTTGTAGAAGCGCGTTGGCCTAACTTCGAGTCACTGAACTGGGCTTGCAGCATCAAAGACATTGATTGGCGTGAAGAAGGTTTTGGCTCCGCCAAGTTGGAATATTTGTTAACCACGCAAGGCTATTTTTATGACGCGCATCGCGCGGAGGCTGATTGCCGCGCGCTACTTGCTTTGCTCAACCAAGTTTTACCGCAAAGCCAACAAACCGCATTGTTGGCGATGCTTGAAACGCTCAACAAGCCTATGAAAAAGGTCTATGCCGTGGGCTCACCGTTTGAAACCAAAGATATTTTGAAAGCCCGCGGATACCGTTGGTCCCCTGACTTGCGATGCTGGAGCCGCCAATTGGCTGGCGACAAAGAGATGCAAGACGAATTGGCGTGGCTCAAGCACAAGGTCTACGGCGAAAGAAAAGCCCGCGTAGAGGTCGAAACTCTTGGCGGTACTGTGCGGTACTCGAATCGCGAAGGTCACAAAGAGTTTGTGACCCTGTAGCACTTTAAAAAGAGCGAGGCCTTAGGCCCTTTCCTTTTTCAACGATAAGGAACGATTTGCCAAGGTACTGGGCAGGTCGGTACATTTGGATAGAACTGCTGGTAAGCACTGCAGTAGTAAGCGCCTTGTGGAGGCGCGCTCTCGATAGGCTGTTGTTGCAAAACGTAAACGGGTCGATTTGCCGCATAGATAACACCACCCAAGATAGTGGCGCCGATAACAGGCGCTACCCAGTTGTTCCCCCAACTATGACGAATTTCATAACCACCATGTCGATGAAAGTTACTTCCATGGTTGTAAAAACCACCTCCATGACCACCTCGACCAACGCCTCCGTGCGCAAATGCTGGAACTGCCATAGCAGCAATTAAAAGACTGACTAAGAGTTTAGAAAGACATCTCATTAAGAACTCCTTGTTCTCATATTTAAGGCCAAACGGCCTCTTAAACAACGCGTGAATGGGTCGGTCGGATGACAGACCTACTTTCTGTTTATATTTATTACTTTTTTACGTACCAATGGTGACAGTAGGCAGAACCAAAGCCCAAGCCCTAAAAAGCATAGGTTTGGGCTCTATTTAGGAAGATTTTTCATCGTTTTGAGGGCTTTTTTCGCCATCTACAGCAAGTCAGCCGATAAATTTGCGAAAATACTTCTTTTGTCCAGATCTACAAAAACGATGTCACGCCCAGAAAAAACAGAAATCTCCAACGACGGTTTACGCTACAAATCTAAAAAAGGCGGCTCCCCTTTCGAGGGACTAGGCAGAACCGGTGACACCATGAGTTGCATCAAGTGCGGTGTTCACAAACCACGCAACAACGGCTCTTTCAAACGCATCTTGGGTTCATCCATGTTTGTCTGCTTTGACTGCAGCCCCCCCAAGAAGGACGCTGCGCCAGCCGCTCCTGCAGACGCGGCCTCTAAAGTTAAGGCTTAAGGCTCACCGCCACAACGAAAAAGCGGCTTTACAAGCCGCTTTTTTCTTTTACTCAATTCTCACAACGCCACTAGGCTTAAAGCCAAGATCTGCCACTTTGCCCTTCCTAGCGCGCGCAGCTTTTGCGTTATTGAGGCTGCGAATTTCTAAAGTTTCTTCGCGTGCCTTGCCGCCTCGACCAATTCCATAGATACGCACGCTACGCGTGTAGGCAGCAGCGCCAGCGAGGCTGTCCTTGGCTTCGAGGTCGATCAACATCAAACCGCGACCGCCTTTTTCCATAGTTTTGAGCTCGCCTATGGCGAAGGTCAAAAACCGTCCGCCGACAGAAGCGCAGGCGACGTTGACTGCAACAGGCCATGGTGTTTCGCCAGACCCGCCGCTCACAGGCGAAGGACGGCACATGGTTTCGCCTTCGTTCACCGTTACAAAAGCCTTGCCGCTCTTGTTACGCGAAATCATATGTTCAATATTAGCCAAGAATCCATAACCGCCTGAACTGCTGAGCAAATAAGTCGCGTTGGCTGGGCCAGCGACGTAATGCAACAGTTGGGTGCCCGCCTCGAGATCAACCAAGGTGGTCACCGGCTGGCCATCTCCACGCGCGCCGGGCAGCAAGGCCACAGACACCGAATAAATACGGCCATTGGAGCCAAAGGCGATAAAGGTATCCACCGTTCGGCATTCGAAAGTGCCGTACAAACCGTCGCCCGCTTTGAAAGCAAAGCTGCTAGGGTCATGGCTGTGTCCATTGCGGGCGCGCACCCAGCCTTTTTCGGAGACAACAACGGTGACGGGCTCGTCGACCACTTTGACTTCGGCTACAGATTTTTTCTCTTCTTGAATCAGCGTTCGACGCGGATCGGCGAAGGTCTTAGCATCCGTCTCAATTTCTTTGACGATCAAACGGCGCAGGGCACTGGCGTTGTCAACAATTTCTTCGAGTTTGGATTTTTCTTCGCCGAGTTCTTTCAGCTCTTGTTGGATCTTGATCGCTTCCAAGCGCGCTAATTGGCGCAGGCGAATTTCTAAAATGTCTTCAGCCTGGCGGTCGCTCAATTTAAAGCGTTGGATCAACGCGGCTTTGGGCTCGTCGCTTTGACGGATGATGGCAATCACCTCGTCGATATTGAGCAGCACCAGCTGCCGGCCTTCCAAGATGTGGATACGGTCGAGCACCTTGTTCAAACGGTGCTGCGAACGACGCAAAACTGTCGCTTGGCGGAACTCAATCCATTCGGTAAGCATCTCGCGCATCGACTTTTGCACAGGTCGGCCATCGATACCCACCATCGTCAGGTTGATCGACGACGAGGTCTCCAAACTGGTGTGCGCCAGCAAAGTGGTGATGAGTTCTTGTTGCTCGATGGTGCGGGTTTTGGGCTCGAACACCAAACGCACGGCAGCGTCTTTGCTGGACTCGTCTCGCACCACGTCGAGTACCGACAACACCGTGGCCTTGAGTTGGTTTTGATCGGGGCTCAGGGCTTTTTTGCCGGCTTTGACTTTGGGATTGGTGAGTTCTTCAATTTCTTCGAGCACGCGCTGACTGCTAACGCCAGGCGGTAGTTCATTCACCACTAGCTGCCACTGGCCGCGCGCAAGATCTTCGATCACCCAACGGGCGCGCACTTTGAGCGAACCGCGTCCGGTGCGGTAGGCATCCGCAATGTCTGTTGCGCTACTAATGATTTGTCCGCCACCTGGGTAGTCGGGTGCGGGCAAGAGCGCCAGCAAATCTGCGTCGCTGAGCTTAGAGGTTTTGATTAATGCGATGCAGGCGTCAGCGACTTCGCGCAGGTTGTGGCTGGGTATTTCGGTCGCCATACCCACAGCGATACCGCTCGCACCGTTGAGCAATGCAAAAGGCAAACGCGCTGGTAACTGCTTGGGTTCTTCGGTGGAGCCGTCGTAATTAGGTTGGAAGTCGACCGTGCCTTCGTCAATCTCGTCGAGCAACAAAGTGGTGATTTTGGCCAAGCGTGCTTCCGTGTACCGCATGGCAGCGGCACCATCGCCGTCGCGCGAACCGAAGTTACCTTGTCCGTCGATGAGCGGGTAGCGTTGCGCAAAGTCTTGCGCCATGCGAACAAGTGCTTCATAAGCGGCGCTGTCGCCGTGGGGGTGGTAGCGGCCGAGTACATCGCCGACTACGCGTGCGCTTTTGACAGGTTTGGCGCCGGTGTTGCCGCTAAAGCCCAAGCCCATGCGGGACATCGAATACAAAATGCGGCGCTGCACAGGTTTTTGGCCGTCGCAGACATCGGGCAAGGCGCGGCCTTTGACTACGCTCAAGGCGTATTCCAAATAGGCGCGTTGGGCGTAGTGTCCTAAGGCAATACCGTCATCGTTGTCGGCGGAGGGTAAATCCATGGTTGTGATGTCTGACATATTTTCTATTTACACATCTATTTCAATGCTGTCGCCGTGTAACTCCATGAGCTCTCTTCTTGCGGATGCTTCGCCTTTGCCCATGAGTTGGGTTATCAAGCCTTCTGTTTGTAGGAAGTCGAGTTGCCCTAATTGAACCGGCATCAGTCTGCGAGTGTCAGGGTTCAAAGTCGTGTCCCACAACTGTTCTGCACTCATTTCGCCTAAGCCTTTGAACCGGCTGATGCTCCAAGCGCCCTCTCTGACGCCGTCTTTACGAAGTTTGTCGAGGATGGCAGTGAGTTCGCCTTCGTCCAACGCATAAACTTTTGACGCTGGTTTTTTACCGCGGGCAGGCGCGTCTACTCGGAATAACGGTGGACGAGCAACGAAAACATTTCCAGATTCAATGAGTTTGGGAAAGTGCCTGAAAAACAAAGTGAGTAACAGCACTTGAATATGTGAACCATCGACGTCCGCATCGCTCAAGATACAAATCTTGCCGTAACGCAAGCCGCTTAAATCTGGCGTGTCGTTGGGCCCATGGGGATCAATACCAATAGCGACAGAGATGTCGTGGATTTCGTTGTTGGCAAACAAGCGGTCGCGCTCGACTTCCCAGGTGTTGAGCACTTTGCCGCGCAAGGGCAATATGGCTTGGTTTTGTTTGCTGCGGCCCATTTTGGCGCTGCCGCCAGCGGAGTCACCTTCTACCAAGAAGACTTCGTTATCAGCTGTGTCTTTGCTTTCGCAGTCAGTTAACTTGCCTGGCAAAACAGCCACGCCGGAGCCTTTACGCTTCTCGACTTTCTGCCCAGCTTTTTGGCGGGTCTGAGCGGCTTTGATAGCGAGTTCGGCTAGTTTTTTGCCGTATTCGACGTGTTGGTTGAGCCAAAGTTCTAAGGTGGGACGCACAAAGCTGGAAACCAAACGGACGGCATCGCGCGAGTTCAAGCGTTCTTTGATCTGCCCTTGGAATTGCGGGTCCAGCACTTTGGCGCTCAGCACAAAACTGGCGCGGGCAAAGACGTCTTCGGGCATGAGTTTGACGCCCTTGGGGAGCAAGGCATGCAACTCAATAAAGCTTTTGACGGCTGTGAATAACCCATCACGCACGCCTGAGTCGTGGGTACCGCCAGCGGTGGTCGGAATCAAATTGACGTAGCTCTCACGCACGGGTTGACCGTCTTCGGTAAATGCCACGGCCCATTCCGCACCCTCGCCCTCGGCAAAGCTGTCGTGGTTGCTGTCTGCGTAGCCATCCCCCTCGAACAAAGGGATGACTGGGTCACCATTGAGCGTTTGCATCAAGTAGTCGCGCAGGCCGCCTTTGTAAAGCCAGTTTTGGGTATCTTTGGTTTTTTCGTTGTTGAGCCAAACGCCAACGCCAGGCATCAATACAGCCTTGCTGCGGAGTAAATGCACTAACTCCGCCATGGGTAAGGCCGATGTTTCGAAGTATTTGCCGTCCGGCCAAACACGCACAGTCGTGCCTTGTTTGCGTTCATTCGCGTCTTGCTTGCGGATTTTGAGTTTTTCGACCACATCGCCACCGGCAAACACCAAATGGGCGACTTGGCCTTCGCGGTAGGAGGTGACTTCCATGCGTTTGGCTAGCGCATTGGTCACGCTAACGCCTACGCCATGCAATCCGCCGGAGAAGCTGTAAGCGCCGCCTTGGCCTTTGTCGAATTTGCCACCAGCGTGCAAGCGGGTGAAAACGATCTCGATAACAGGAACTTTTTCCTCTGGGTGCATGCCAAAGGGAATGCCTCGGCCGTCGTCTTCGATGCTGACCGAGCCATCGGTGTGCAGGATGACAGCGATTTTTTTGCCGTGGCCAGCTAAGGACTCGTCAGCGGCGTTGTCCAAAACCTCTTGGATAACGTGCAGGGGGTTGTCGGTGCGGGTGTACATGCCCGGACGCTGCTTGACCGGTTCGAGCCCTTTAAGGACGCGGATCGACCCTTCGGAATACTGGGGTGTGGGGGTAGGTTGCTTGGATGCCATGGGCGGGAATTGTAGGGATTCGGTAAAGTCACCCCCATGAACCAACCTAATAAAACGCTGCCACTGTGGCAAGTTCTCCTCTGTGGAGCCGCTATCGTGACGCTGTCTATGGGGGTGCGCCACGGCTTTGGTTTATGGCTGCAACCGATCACCCAAGCCCAAAACTGGACCCGCGAAAACTTCGCCTTTGCCATGGCGATTCAGAACCTGACTTGGGGCTTTTTCAGTATTTTCTCGGGCATGGTGGCCGACAAATTCGGCGCTTTCCGCGTGATTGTGGTGTGCGCGTTTCTTTACGCCTTGGGTCTTGTGGGTATGGCGTACTCGCCAACGCCCATGCTTTTCACGCTCACGGCGGGCATTTTGATTGGGGCGGCACAGGCTGGCACTACTTATTCTGTGATTTACGGCGTGATTGGACGTAATGTCAGTGCGGAACGCCGCTCCTGGGCGATGGGTGTGGCTGCTGCTGCTGGCTCCTTTGGCCAGTTTTTGATGGTTCCCGTAGAGGGATTTTTAATCTCTTACTACGGATGGCAGGAAGCCTTGGTATGGCTCACATTGGCTTTGTTAGTGGCAGTGCCTCTGGCTTTGGGACTCAGAGAGCCCAGCTTCGCCGGGGGCAACACTGCCGTACGCGACCAATCTATTTTTCAGGCCTTGCGCGAAGCCTTTGCTTATCGAAGCTTTCAGTTACTCATGGCTGGTTTTTTTGTTTGCGGGTTTCAAGTGGTTTTTATTGCCGTGCACATGCCCAGTTTTCTCAAAGACAAGGGGT
>SYDB01000144.1 GCA_005786815.1 Burkholderiales bacterium | reverse complement strand
GTGGCTTGCTCCGAGTAACGTCTTAGACACGAGGGGTTATGCTTGGCGCACTTGATACGAGGGGCTATCCTTGGCGCTCCTAATTTTTGTAAGTTCTCAGGAGTTCCCATGACCACCGTTCGACTAAAAGCCTCCGATGGATTCGAATGCCCTGCCTACGTCGCACAACCCAAGGGCAAGCCCAAAGGTGCCGTTGTGGTGATTCAAGAGATTTTTGGCGTCAACCCCCACATTCGTGAAGTGGCCGATGGCTATGCCGCATCCGGTTATTTCGCAATCGCGCCTGCTATGTTCCACCGCGCCAAGCTCGGCGTAGAACTTGGCTACACGCCTGACGATATGCAAGCCGGCATGGCATTGAAGGCCGCCATCGAAGCCTTGCCTGACATGGCTTTCATGGCAGACGTGCAAGCGGCAGTGACATACGCGCACCAAACTTCTGGCGCCAAGGTGGGAATCGTTGGCTATTGCTGGGGCGGTTTATTGACGTGGCGCGCCGCAGCTTTGGTGCAAGGCTTGAGCGCTGCCGTGCCTTATTACGGTGGCGGATCCACCACGGCAGAAGAAATCGCCCGCCACCCCCATTGCCCCGTGATGGCGCACTATGCCAAACAAGACCACTGGATAGGCTTAGACACTGTGGAGTCTTTTGCCAAAGCCCACCCAGAGGTGGCCGTGCATTTGTACGAGGCAGACCACGGCTTTAATTGCGACCACCGCGGGTCTTACCAAAAGGCGTCTGCCGATTTGGCGCGGGAGCGCACGTTGGCGTTTTTTGATGAGCATTTGGCCTGAGCGCCATTTCCGCAGTTTTTTAATTAGTGCAACCGCTAAACTCCCAAAATGCTCTGGATTAAATCGTTTCATATTATTTTTGTGGCTAGCTGGTTCGCCGGCTTGTTTTATTTGCCGCGCATTTTTGTCAATCTGGCCATGGTGCCGCCGGAGTCGGTTTCTGAGGAGCAGCGTTTGTTGTTGATGGCGCGCAAACTGATGCGTTTCACCACCCTTTTGATGATCCCCGCTTTAGTGTTGGGTTTTGTCTTGTGGCTGGTCTATGGCATCGGCCAAGGCGAGGGCAACGGCTGGATGCACGCCAAACTCGCTTTGGTGGTGTTGGCGATCGGTTACCACCATATGTGTGGCGCCATCTTGCGCAAGTTCGAGGCGCATGCCAACCAAAAAAGCCATGTGTGGTTTCGTTGGTTCAACGAGTTGCCTGTGGTGTTGCTGACCCTCACCGTGATTTTGGTGGTGGTCAAGCCTTTCTAAGTCCTTCGCCTTATGCGACAAACCTCAGCTTGGCCGATGTCGCATATTTATCTGGCGCTCATCGTCTACGCCAGTCTGTATCCCTTTGTCCAATGGCGCGACCAAGGCATTTTTACTTGGGAATTTTTAAGTGCGCCATGGCCAAAGTACTGGACGGGTTTTGATGTCGCGTCCAATGTTTTAGGCTATGCCCCGCTTGGGTTTTTGTGGGGCCTGAGCGCAATGCGCATGGGCTGGGGACGCAGTGCCATTGTGTTGAGCACCTGCGCAGCAGCAGCCGTTTCGTTGCTGATGGAGGGCATACAAAGTTACTTGCCTTCGCGCGTACCTTCGTTGGCGGATTTTTTACTGAATGTGTTGGGTGCTTGGCTCGGCGCTTGCCTATCTAGTGGCATGGAGCATATGGGTTTGCTGTATCGGTGGGGCCAGTTTCGAAAGCGTTGGTTTGTGCGTGATGCGCATTTCGCCCTGGTACTGATGGCGGTCTGGCCGCTGGCGCTTTTGTTTCCTGTGGCGGTACCCCTTGGTTTGGGCCAAGTGTGGGAGCGTTTAGAAGACACTTTGACTTACGCCTTAGACGGAACCGCTTTCGAGCATTGGATTCCGATGCGCTCGTTTGAGCTCGAGCCTTTGTTGCCCGGAGCAGAGTTGTTGTGTGTGGTGCTGGGCCTTTTGATTCCATGTCTGCTGGGTTTTGGCGTGATTCGGCAATTTGGCCAGCGGCTTTTTTATATGGTGTTGGTGTTGGCTTGTGGCTTGGGTGTGAGCGCCCTGTCTGCCGCGCTAAGTTATGGCCCCAGCCACGCTTGGAGTTGGCTGGGCGTGCCCGCGGTATGGGGCTTGGTGTGCGGTTGTGTGTTGAGCTTTTTTTTCGTGATGCTGTCGGCTCGCACATGCTGGGTGTTTTTACTGCTTGCTTTGCTCGTGCAGCAAAGCTTGTTGAACCAATCGCCGCAGAGCGCTTACTTTGCCCAAACCTTGCAGACGTGGGAGCAGGGACGCTTCATTCGCTTCAACGGTTTGGTGCAATGGCTAGGATGGTTTTGGCCTTACACCGTATTGCTATATGCAATTGCACGCCTCTCAGGCCCAAGCCAAGACGATACTCACGAAATTTAGAATGGCTCTATGACACAAAACGCTTATTACAAACACCATATCTTTTTCTGCCTGAACCAACGTGAGTCGGGCGAATCTTGTTGCGCCGACCAAGGCGCGCAAGAGGCCTTTGCGCATTGCAAGTCCCAAGTGAAAGTAGCCGGACTAAATGGTGCGGGCGGTGTTCGCGTCAACAAGGCGGGTTGTTTAGACCGTTGCGCAGGCGGCCCTGTGGCCGTGGTGTACCCCGAAGGTGTTTGGTACACCTTTGTTGACCATGCCGATATCGACGACATCGTCAACAGCCATTTGAAAAACGGCCAAGTGGTCGAGCGCTTGCGCTTGAGCCCCGATGTTGGCCGATGAATTCGCAAACCCAGCGCATCACTTGGCAAGGCGAAGTCGGTGCCATAGAAGGTTTGTTAGACCAACCCGAGGGCACTGCGCGTGGTGTGGCGGTGGTGGCCCATCCCCACCCGCTTTTTGGTGGAACGATGGACAACAAAGTTGTACAAACGCTGGCGCGTGCATTTGCGCAATGCGGGTGGACGGTGGCGCGTTTTAATTTCCGTGGGGTGTGTGCATCGGAGGGTACGCATGATGGTGGCGCCGGTGAGGCCAGAGACTTTCTGTCGGTTGTCGAGCAGGCAGCGCCCACAGGTACTTTGGCGATTGCAGGGTTTTCTTTTGGTTCTTTTGTTGCAAGCCATGCCATTCAATCTCTCTGGGAGCGGCGAGCTCTCGACAAAATTGTTTTTGTAGGCACTGCTACCGAGCGGTTGGCGGTGGCGAATGTGCCTGAGTCTCTGCATGAGAAAACCTTGGTTGTGCATGGTGAGCAAGACGACACGGTATCTCTGGCCTCTGTAATGGATTGGGCGCGTCCACAAAGTTTGCCTGTGATGGTTGTGCCTGGGGGTGGGCATTTCTTTCATGGACAATTGCCACTTTTGAAAAGCTTGGTTGTACGGCATTTGATGGCTTAGGCTTGTCACGCTTGCTTGTTTGAATACCTCGCGCGTCAAGGAGATCACTTTGTACATGCTGCGACTCCGAGCTGCGCGCTTTGTGTCGTTCGCAGCATGCACAAAGCGCTCACCTTGACGTGTCAAGAGGTTGGTGCTCGAATGATTGTTGCGCTCAAACGCTGTTTCGAGCCATTTTTTAAAAAGATAGTTATGCCCACTACATTGAGTTCTTGGATTGCCCGATGCGGACTGTGTGTCTTGTTGTCGGTCTGTGTTCTTGAGCAAGCACAAGCACAAACGCAAATTCAGGCGCAGACGCAAGTTCAAGCCACCTCTTTGGCGCCACAAGCCCCAGAAATTGCGGCACATGCTTATTTATTGATAGATGTCACTGCGCAGCAAGTGTTGGCGCAGTCGAATGCTGACCAACTGGTTGAGCCTGCCTCATTGACTAAGTTGATGTCGGCTTATTTGGTGTTCCAAGCGCTCAAGGCCAAAAAAATCACGCTGGAGCAAGCTCTGCCTGTGAGCGAGCGCGCATGGAAGATGCAAGGCTCGCGCATGTTTATCGATCCCAAGATGCAAGTGCCAGTGCTCGACTTGATCAAGGGCATGATTGTTCAGTCGGGCAACGATGCAACCGTCGTTTTGGCAGAGGGCGTTGGTGGCACGGTTGAGCATTTTGTAGAGATGATGAATGCCCAAGCCCAAACGCTGGGTATGAAAAATACGGGCTATAAAAACCCAGAGGGTTTGACGGTTCCTGGACACATCACCACCGCCAAAGACCTGAGCATTTTGGCTACCCGCTTGATGCAAGACTTTCCGGAGTTTGTGGGTTATTACGCCATCAAGCAGTACCGATATCCGGGCACCCCAGCGGCTAACCAAAACAACCGTAATTTGTTGTTGTTTCGCGACCCGAGCGTTGACGGCTTGAAGACAGGACACACCGATGCGGCTGGATTTTGTTTGATTGCGACTGCCAAGCGCGATGCGCCGGGCGTGGGTTCGCGGCGCTTGTTGTCGATCGTGCTGGGTGCTTCTAGCGAGAACGCGCGGGCGGCGGAGTCGCAAAAGCTTCTGAACTGGGGCTACACCGCTTATGAGGCTGTCAAATTATTCGACGCGTCTCAGGCTGTGGTCAGCCCTTTGGTTTGGAAGGGCCAGGCCAATTCGGCCAAGCTCGGGCGCTTTCAACCTATCGTGGTCGCTATTCCAACGGGCGCTATCGGCCGCGTCCAAACCCAAGTGGCCAGACCTGAGCCCATGGTGGCGCCTTTTCAGCGTGGGCAGACGGTGGGTTCCTTGCGGGTGACGTTGGACCAAAAGCCTTGGGTTGATGTGCCTTTGGTTGTACTAGAGGCCGTCGAGCAGTCCGGTTGGCTGGGGCGTACCTGGGACGCGCTAAGACTCTGGGTGAAGTAGTCCAAAAGTTCGTTGTTTTCACCATATTTGTCATGGGGCCCTGATCCTGATACACTAGAAGGCTTTTCGGTCGCTTGCGTGATGGAGTGACCGTTTTCTTTTATTCAAACGTTTAGGGACGTTTTTCAATGCCAACCATTAATCAATTGGTGCGTCAGGGGCGCGAGGTCGAAACGATCAAGTCCAAGAGCCCAGCGATGCAGAACTCGCCACAACGCCGCGGCGTTTGCACGCGTGTCTACACCACGACGCCAAAAAAACCAAACTCAGCCTTGCGTAAAGTTGCCAAAGTGCGCTTGACCAACGGTTTTGTAGTCATTTCTTACATAGGCGGTGAAGGTCACAACCTACAAGAACACTCAGTGGTTCTCGTGCGCGGTGGTCGTGTCAAAGACTTGCCTGGTGTGCGCTACCACATCGTGCGTGGATCGCTCGACTTGCAAGGCGTGAAAGACCGCAAGCAGTCACGTTCCAAGTACGGCGCTAAGCGTCCCAAGAAGGCTTAATTGTTTTCGGCCTTCGCTCTAAAAGTTAAGGCCAAAAGCCCCGCGAGGCTTTAAAGCGCAACCGGTGTTTTGGTCGTCAGGCAGACGGCGCAAAACGAAGTGACCCGAAGCATCCGATCGTGGATGTGGGTCGAGTAAGTGAAAGCCATGATGGCTTTCGCGGTGTTCGAAAGAACGCCAACTGAAGCAAATAAGAGGTGAAACCATGCCACGTCGTCGCGAAGTCCCTAAACGTGAAATCCTGCCCGATCCAAAGTACGGAAATGTTGAACTCTCCAAGTTCATGAACGTCATCATGGAAGGCGGCAAAAAAGCTGTCGCCGAGCGCATCATTTACGGTGCCCTCCAGCAAATCGAACAAAAATCTGGCAAAGATCCCTTGGAGTTGTTCTCCGTAGCGATCAACAACGTCAAGCCGATGGTCGAGGTGAAATCCCGCCGCGTCGGTGGCGCCAACTACAAAGTACCTGTTGAAGTGCGTCCTGTGCGTCGTTTGGCCTTGTCTATGCGTTGGCTCAAAGAAGCCGCCCGCAAGCGTGGCGAAAAATCTATGGCTTTGCGCCTGGCTAACGAATTGCTTGAAGCCTCTGAAGGCCGCGGCGGCGCCATGAAAAAGCGTGACGAAGTTCACCGCATGGCCGAAGCCAACAAAGCATTCAGCCATTTCCGCTTCTAATTTCAAAGGTAATCTGTCATGGCTCGCAAGACCCCTATTGAGCGCTACCG
>SYDB01000010.1 GCA_005786815.1 Burkholderiales bacterium | reverse complement strand
TGTGATCACCGGCTTGATCAAGGCGAATATTCCAACGCGCATCGCTTTCCAAGTCAGCAGCAAAATTGACAGCCGAACCATTCTGGACCAAATGGGTGCTGAAGCGTTACTCGGTATGGGTGATATGTTGTACATGCACAGTGGTTCTGGTTTTCCTATTCGCGTACACGGCGCGTTTGTCAGCGACGAAGAGGTGCATCGCGTAGTGAGTTATCTCAAAACACAGGGCGAGCCTGACTATATTGAAGGTGTGCTCGAGGGCGGTACGGTAGATGGTGATGGCAACTTGATGGGTCCCGATTTATTTGGTGACACCCCTAGCGAAAAAGACCCGATGTACGACCAAGCGGTAGAAGTTGTTTTAAAAAATCGCAAAGCCAGTATTTCGTTGGTGCAACGCCATTTGAAAATTGGCTACAACCGTGCTGCGCGATTGGTCGAAGACATGGAAAAAGCCGGCATGGTCAGCGCTATGAGTAGCAATGGTCAGCGCGAAATCTTGGTGCCTAATCGTGAGGCCTGAGTTCGTGAAGCATAAGTTGCTTGGCTTTACGAAGTGCAAGCACGCTTTGCAAGTATTGTTGTTGACTGCAAGCTTGCAAGTATGCGCAGGCGGCCTAGAAAGCTTGGAGCTATTTCTTAAAACCGCGCACAGCGGGCGCGCCATATTTAGCCAAGTGGTGACACCGCCTGTTAAAACTGGACAGACCGCAAGAAGTAAAAAATCCAGCGGTCTATTTGCATTTATTCGCCCCACACGTTTTCGGTTTGATTACCAAAAACCATATCCCTTAACGCTTGTTGCTGACGGCAACATGCTTTGGTGGTACGACGTCGACCTAGCACAAGTCACTGCGCGCTCGCAAACACAAGCCCTGAGCAGTTCGCCCGCTGCTTTGATTGCTACGGCTTCTGATTTAGCATCTTTACAAAAAGAATTCCATCTGCAAGAACAATCTGAAACAGACGGTTTGCAATGGGTGCAAGCCACGCCAAAAATTCGAGAGAGCACTGTTCAAAGTGTGCGTATTGGGTTGCGCGTTGAGGGTGGTGTTGCCAACCTTGAGAAATTAGACATCTTGGATGCGATGGGACAACGTTCGGTGATCAGCTTTGAGTACTTTGAAGCCAATCCTAAAAATCTATCTCCGTCTCAGTTTGTATTTGTGCCACCTAAGGGGGTGGACGTGGTGAGACCTTGACCGTATCCAGCCAACCCCTAGCCGAACGCCTGCGCCCGCGCGCATTGGGCGAGGTAATTGGTCAACAGCATGTTTTGGGTGAGGGCATGGCTTTGCGGGTGGCTTTTGAGTCTGGGCAGCCGCACAGTTGCATTTTGTGGGGGCCACCTGGGGTTGGTAAAACCACGATTGCACGTTTGATGGCCGATGCGTTTGACGCACAGTTTTTATCTATCAGTGCGGTACTCGGCGGTGTGAAAGAAATTCGTGAAGCAGTTGATTTGGCGGGCACTGCACGCGATGGCCTAGACCCTCAACGCACGATTGTATTTGTCGATGAGGTGCATCGTTTCAACAAAAGCCAGCAAGATGCGTTTTTGCCGCATGTTGAATCTGGCTTATTTACCTTCATCGGTGCGACAACAGAAAACCCTTCGTTTGAAGTGAACTCCGCTCTCTTATCGCGCGCTGCAGTCTATGTCTTGCAGTCGTTGAATGAAGAAGACCTCGCCCATATCATTGCCAAAGCGCAAAGCATTGATGCAGTGCCTGCTTTAGATAGCGAAGCGCAAAAACGTTTGGTCGCATATGCCGATGGCGATGCACGTCGCTTACTCAACAGCTTAGAGACTTTGGCTGTTTCTGCAAAGCATGAAGGTTTGACGGAAATTACCGATACGTGGTTGCTCAAAGTACTTGGCGAGCGTATGCGCCGTTATGACAAAGGCGGCGAGCAGTTCTACGACACCATCAGCGCGTTGCACAAGTCTGTCAGAGGCTCCGACCCAGATGCTGCGCTTTATTGGTTAGTCAGAATGCTCGACGGTGGCGCAGAACCCAAATACATGGCGCGTCGCCTCATCCGTATGGCAAGCGAAGACATTGGTTTAGCAGATCCGCGTGCACTGCGTTTGGCCTTAGACGCTGCTGAAGTCTATGAACGTTTGGGCTCGCCTGAGGGTGAGTTGGCCTTGGCCGAATGTGTGGTGTATTTGGCTGTGGCACCCAAGTCCAACGCTGTCTATAAAGCCTTTAATGAAGTCCGTGCATTAGTGAAAAAAGACGGCACACGCCCCGTACCCATGCATTTACGCAACGCCCCCACCAAGTTGATGAAAGAACTCGACTACGGCAAAGGTTATCGCTACGCGCATGATGAAGAAGACGGATTTGCAGCAGGTGAAACTTATTTGCCCCAAGGCATGGAGTCTGCGAAGTTTTATCATCCAGTTGAGCGCGGTTTGGAAATAAAAATTGCAGATAAGCTGCGTGAACTCCGCAATAAAAACAAACAAGCTGGTCATTAAACATGGATGTATTGCTACAGCAGGTGATCAATGGGCTCGTGCTAGGCAGCATGTATGCGCTCGTGGCACTGGGCTACACCATGGTCTACGGCATCATCAACTTGATTAACTTTGCGCATGGTGAAGTTTTGATGATTGGCGCCTTGTGCAGTTGGTCGCTCATCAACATCTTGCAACCTGCTTTTCCTAACTTACCGGGCTGGGTGATTTTGTTAATGGCGATGGTGTTAGCCAGCATGGCCGCCGCAGCCCTTAACTTTGCGATTGAAAAAATCGCCTACCGCCCTTTGCGCAATGCACCTAAGTTGGCGCCTTTGATCACAGCGATAGGTATGTCGATCTTTTTGCAAACCATCGCCATGATTGTTTGGAAGCCGAACTACAAACCATTTCCAACGCTTTTGCCCTCTACGCCCATTGCAATTGGTGAGGCAGTGATTACGCCCACCCAATTGATGATCTTAGGCCTCACTGCTGTCGCATTGGCCGTTTTGTCTTGGTTGGTCAACGCAACACGCTTGGGCCGCGCGATGCGTGCAACAGCCGAGAATCCGCGCATGGCGAGTTTGATGGGTGTGAAGCCTGATATGGTGATCTCCGCCACCTTCATCATTGGCGCTGTGCTGGCCACCCTGGCTGGTGTGATGTGGGCATCGAATTACGGAACAGTTCACCACGCCATGGGATTTTTGCCAGGCCTTAAGGCATTTACAGCTGCTGTATTCGGTGGGATTGGCAACTTAGGTGGAGCAGTCGTGGGTGGTTTGTTGCTTGGCTTGATTGAATCAATTGGCTCAGGCTACTTAGGCGAACTCACGGGTGGTGTGATGGGCAGCCAATACAGCGACATCTTTGCTTTCTTAGTTTTAATATTGGTGCTTACGCTTCGCCCCTCAGGCTTGATGGGTGAGCGTGTGGCAGATAGGGCTTGAAGCGGATGCTCAATACGAATGCATTATTTGGTAACCGATGGCTGTTGGCATCTGTGTTGCTGCTTTTGCCATTTGTTTTGCAACCCTTCGGGAATGCCTGGATTCGCATTGCAGACATGTCGTTGTTGTATGTCTTGCTAGCCCTAGGCTTGAACATAGTGGTTGGTTATGCAGGCTTGTTAGACCTTGGATACGTTGCATTTTTTGCTGTGGGCGCTTACCTCTTTGGTTTGTTAGCGTCCCCACATTTGACCGATGCGTTTCCATGGATTGCAACCATGTTTTCTAACGGTTTGCATTTGAGTCTATGGATGGTGCTGCCAATGGCCGCTGGCGTTGCAGCCTTGTTTGGCATTGTGTTGGGAGCGCCCACCCTAAAGTTGCGTGGCGATTATCTGGCGATCGTGACTTTAGGTTTTGGTGAAATCATCCGTGTTTTTTTAAATAATTTAGACCAGCCTGTAAATATCACCAACGGGCCTAAAGGGATTGGATCGATTGATGCGGTCAGTGTTTTTGGGCATCCACTTTCCAAGCGATTGGATTTGGGTTTTATGGAGATCCCTTCTGTCACCTTGTACTACTACTTGTTTCTCTTGCTGGTAGTTGTCAGCGTTGTGGTGTGCCATCGTTTAGAAAACTCACGCATCGGTCGCGCATGGATGGCGATTCGCGAAGATGAAATCGCTGCCAAAGCTATGGGGCTCAACACCCGCAACTTGAAATTGATGGCGTTTGGCATGGGCGCCACATTCGGCGGCATCTCCGGTGCAATGTTTGCTGCTTTTCAAGGATTTGTATCGCCCGAGTCATTCAGTCTGATGGAATCCGTGATGATCGTGGCGATGGTGGTGCTTGGTGGTTTAGGTCACTTGCCTGGCGTGATTTTGGGAGCCGTGTTGTTGGCCGCGTTGCCCGAAGCGCTGCGTTATGTCGCTGGGCCTTTGCAAGAAATGACGGGCGGTCGTCTAGACGCAGCGATATTGCGCCAACTTCTTATCTCTTTAGCGATGGTGGGCGTCATGTTGTGGCGACCCAGCGGTTTATGGCCTAAGCCTGAAAATGGTAAGCGTTTGCAAAGTGTGGAGGGGCGAAATGCTTAGCCAACACGTTTTGCAGGTTGCGGGTGTATCAAAACGCTTTGGCGGGCTACAGGCTTTGAATGATGTACATCTCAACATCGAGCGTGGCCAAGTCTATGGCTTGATCGGCCCCAACGGCGCTGGCAAAACTACTTTCTTCAATGTCATCACAGGCTTGTATCCCGCAGACAGTGGCAGCTTTGTATTGGCAGACCAGCCTTATCAACCCAAGGATGTGCATTTGGTCGCCAAAGCTGGCATCGCGCGCACCTTCCAAAACATCCGTTTATTCGCCGAGATGACAGCGCTTGAAAACGTGATGGTGGCGCGCCATCTTCGCACTCACTCTGGTTTGTTGGGTGCTATTTTTCGAACCAAATCTTTCACACAAGAAGAAAAAGAAATTGCAGAAAGGGCCCACGAATTGTTAGCCTATGTCGGCATAAATACGCTTGCCGATGTCAAAGCACGCACCTTGAGCTATGGTGACCAGCGACGTCTAGAAATTGCCCGGGCACTAGCAACAGACCCTCAACTATTGGCATTAGACGAACCAGCTGCAGGTATGAATGCCACTGAGAAAGTGCAGTTACGCGCATTGATTGACAAGATTCGCCATGACCACCGTACAGTTTTATTGATTGAACATGATGTGAAATTGGTCATGGGGTTGTGCGATCGCGTGACGGTATTGGATGAAGGCCAAGTGATTGCAGAAGGCACTCCCGCCCTCGTGCAACGTGATGCGCGTGTGATGCAAGCGTATTTGGGAACGGCACAGGCTTGATATGACCCAACCCATGCTACGTGTGAGCGATTTACAAGTGAGTTATGGCGGCATTCAAGCTGTCAAAGGCGTGAGCTTTGAAGTTTTTGCAGGTGAGTTGGTTTCGTTGATCGGCTCGAACGGCGCTGGGAAAACCACCACCATGAAAGCCATTACGGGTTTGTTGTCGGCAAGTGCAGGCAGCATCGAGTTGAATGCCAAGCCTATCCATCAATGCAAGCCATGGGATTTAGTAAAACAAGGGTTAGTCATGGTGCCCGAGGGACGTGGCGTCTTCACCCGTATGACCATTGTTGAGAACCTGCAGATGGGCGCCTACAGCCGCAATGATGGCGCTGACATTGATGAAGACATGGAACGTATCTTCACCACCTTCCCACGCTTACAAGAACGTAGCCACCAATTGGCGGGCACTTTGTCTGGCGGAGAGCAGCAAATGTTAGCCATGGGACGTGCGTTGATGAGTCGCCCTAGCTTGCTATTGCTAGATGAGCCCTCTATGGGTTTATCGCCTTTGATGGTCGACAAGATTTTTGAGGTGATTCAAGCTGTGTCAGCCCAAGGCGTCACGATCGTCTTGGTAGAGCAAAATGCCAGCCGTGCCTTGCAAATTTCCCAGCGCGCCTATGTGATGGAGTCAGGCGTGATAACCCTCAGTGGCAAAGCGGGCGATTTACTGCATGATCCGAAGGTGCGCGCTGCATATTTAGGAGAGTAATTACTATGCCCACTGCTTTAAGCAAACAAGACATCGCTAACTACCATGCCAACGGCTATGTCATTCCCAAATACCGGTTAGAGCCAGAGTTTGTAAAAGAGTTGCAAGACGCGCTCAACACGCTCATTACCAACAACCCCGGTGTGCGTCCTGAAAAACTGGTGAGTGCGCATATTGAGGGGCGTAACGACGAAGGTGTGACGGGCAGCCAAAAGTTTTTGCAATTGGCTATGCACCCACCCATCATCGATTTGGTGGAACAACTCATTGGCCCAGACATCATCTTGTGGGGTTGCCATGTGTTTTGTAAACCCGCTAGCGAAGGCTACGAAACGCCTTGGCACCAAGATGGCCATTACTGGCCCATTCGCCCATTGGCCAATTGCACGGTATGGGTGGCGCTTGAACCCAGCACCCAAGAAAATGGTTGTTTGCGCGTCATCCCTGGTTCGCACACTGCCAAACAGTTATACGAACATTTACACGAAGACCGCAATGACCTCACGCTCAACCAACGCATGGCAGAAGGTACTTTTGATGAATCGCAAGCGGCAGATCTAGAGTTGCAACCCGGAGAAATGTCGATGCACGACATTTATATGATTCACGGCGCAAAAGCCAATACCTCGCAACAAAGACGAACTGGTGTTGCCTTACGTTTTATGCCTGGTACATCGCTGTTCGACCGAAACCTCAGACCTTCAGCCGGCAAAACAGGTGTGAACGTGAGTTTTGCAACGCGGCCTTTGTGGTTGTTACGTGGTGAAGATAAAACCGGCCTGAACGATTTCTCTGTCGGGCATAGACGCGCTTAAGCGCAAGTTATGGCGCCCAAATACATAAGCGCCCTGTGACGCTATCAATCAATCCGCGCACCAGAGCGCTTAATAATCGGCGCCCACTTGACAGATTCATCATGGATGAGTTTTGCAAATTGCTCGGGTGTTCCACCAATAGGCTCCAACCCCGCTGATTTAAGTCTCTCTCTCACGCTAGGGTCATTCAATGCAGCGTTAAGCGCGCTATTGATGCGATCGACAACAGCACGTGGTGTTCCAGCAGGAACCAAGACACCATTCCATGCCAACGCTTCAAAGCCTTTGAGTTCGGGCAGGCCACTTTCTGCAACAGTCGGGACGTCTGGCAAAAGGGCGTAGCGCTGCGCGCTGGTCACTGCCAAATATTTCAGCTTGCCTTGTCTGACTTGTGGCGAAATCACCGTGGGCACTGATGCAATCAGTTGCGTTTCGCCAGACAAGGTAGACATGACAGCAGGCGGGCTACCGTTGAAGGGAATATGCACCGCAAACGTGTTGGACACAGACTTGATGTATTCCATCGTCAAATGCGACGAACTGCCATTACCAACAGATGCAAAGTTGTATTTACCTGGTTCTTTTTTGAGTAATGCAATCAGTTCACGCATCGAGTTCGCTGGTAACTGCACATTGGCTGCAATGACGTTCGGTTGCGAGGTTGTTGTGATGACGGCGATTAAATCTTTTTCTGGTTGGTAGGGGAGTTTGGGGTAGAGGTGGGGACCAAACGCAAGTGGCCCGTTGTAGGACATGACCCAGGTGTGACCATCGGGTGCAGATTTGGCAACTTCGTTCGTCCCAACGGTGCCGCCTGCTTGTGGTTTGTTTTCGACGACTACGGTTTGGCCCAAATTGTCTTTGAGCTTGTCTTGCATCGCGCGGGCGATTACATCTAAGGATGAACCTGCTGGTGCAACAATGACCCAACGAATGGGTTTGCTGGGGAAGCTTTGTGCTTGCGCTAATGCAACAGAGCAAGCCATGAGCGATGCAACTAGGAATCGCAAATTTTTGAGGAGGTCGGTCATTACGTGTCCTTTGTAAATTGTCAAACTTTATCTGCCGCAGAAGTAAATGAGTCGGCATAGAACTCATCTTCAGGTAGACCTGCTTTTGTATAGGCAGCGCGTGCAGAGTCCACCACGATAGGGGCGCCGCAGGCATAGACCTGATATCCATTGAGTTCAGGTATGTCTTCCAAGACAGCTTGGTGTACAAAACCTGTGCGACCTGACCAGTTGTCTTCTGGCAGAGCGTCGGAGATAACGGGCACATAGTGCAAGTTGGGCATCAACGCGAGTTGGTCTTGTAACCAATCGTTCAAGTACAAGTCTTGCGGACGTCTTCCGCCCCAATACAAAACGGCATGTCGCGTGATGCCTTTGAAATGCATATGTTCCAAGATGGCTTTGATGGGAGCGAAGCCAGTACCTGATGCTAAAAACACCAAAGGCTTGTCGGAGTCTTCTCGCAAAAAGAAACTGCCTTGCGGTCCTTCAATACGCTGAATGTCGCGTTCCTTCATCACACCAAATACATGGTCGGTAAAAACACCGCCTGGCATATGGCGGATATGCAATTCAATCGCAGGACTGCCTTCTACCAATGTATGGGGT
>SYDB01000143.1 GCA_005786815.1 Burkholderiales bacterium | reverse complement strand
TGCTGAGTTGGCTGACCTCAACAGCATTCACCAAGAGTTGGTTGCAGCTGTTGGCAACACCGCCAAGTTCTTCGAAATCAACGAACGCTTTCATATGCGCTTGCTCGAGATCGCTAACAACCGATGGCGCGACCAAATGGTGGCGGACTTGCGCAAGGTGATGAAACTCAATCGCCATAACTCGCTGCTCAAAAGCGGGCGGATTGAAGAGTCTTTGCGTGAGCACCAGGCTTTACTCGATGCGCTGCTTGCGCGTGATGTATCGGCCAGCGTGGCGCGTATGCAGGCGCATTTCGCAAATGGCTTGGAAGCTGCGGGTTAGCAGCTTCAATATTTAAGTTTGTGATCGCCCGCTCTAAGCAGTGGTTTTAATTGTTAGTCAATGAGTCGAATCATTAACTAAAACTCTTACTGATTATTAAAGCCAATATTTGTTGCGAGATCTCCACCAGCGCGTATCGCCACAGCGCAGTATTTAAATTCTGGAATTTTGCCAACTGGGTCCAGCGCAGGATTCGTCATCAGATTCGCCGCAGCTTCGTAATACGCAAAAGGCATAAAAACTGCACCTTGTGGCGTTCCGTCATCGCGTCGCACATGCAAAGTAACTTGCCCTCTACGTGATGCGACAGTGATCACGTCGCCCGCCAGCAAGTTCAATTTTTCTAGATCGGCGCCACACATCGAAGCACTCGCCTTGGGCTCTATGGCATCTAACACGCTTGCGCGACGTGTCATGCTGCCAGTGTGCCAATGTTCTAGTTGACGTCCAGTGATCAACACGAAGGGATAGTCGCTATCAGGGCGCTCGTTGGCAGGGATGATGTCGGCAGGCACCAAATGCACACGACCGTCATCGGTGTCGAAATGTTTGGTAAACACAATGGGTTCACCTGGGTCATCTTCCGTGAGACATGGGTAGGTCACACTAGATTCGCGCTGCAAACGCTCCCATGTAATACCGCTAATAGTGGCATGCATGGCTTGGCGCATTTCTTCATACACCGCTGCCACACCGCAATGCTCGCCCGGGTAATTCCAATCCAACCCCATGCCTTTGGCAATTTGTTGAATGATCCAAAGGTCTGGTTTTGCTTGGCCTGGTGGATCGATCGCTTGTTTGCCGAGTTGCACCATGCGATCGGTGTTGCTGACGGTGCCTGTTTTTTCTGGCCAAGCTGTTGCTGGCAAGACCACATCAGCCAACCATGCCGTCTCAGTCATGAAGATATCTTGCACCACCATGTGTTCTAAAGATGCCATGGCGTGCCGAGCGTGGTTAAGGTCTGGGTCGCTCATGGCTGGGTTTTCACCCATGATGTACATGCCACGGATCTTGTGTGGATCGCTGTCATCTGCCAAAGCTTTGTGCATGATTTCTACCACTGTGTAGCCAGGCGTTTTGTCTAGTGGCGTGCTCCAAAATTTCTCGAACCATGTGTGGGCCGCATCGTTATTGACTCTTTGGTAATTGGGAAACATCATGGGAATCAAACCCGCATCGCTCGCACCTTGGACATTATTTTGTCCACGCAAAGGATGCAAACCAGAACCGGGTTTACCTATTTGCCCTGTCACCGTGACCAATGCAATAAGGCATCGCGCATTGTCTGTTCCGTGCACGTGCTGGCTGATACCCATACCCCACAAAATCATGGCGCTCTTTGTGGTGGCAAATTCACGCGCTACTTCGCGCAAGGTGGCTGCAGCAATTCCGCAAATGGGCGCCATGGCCTCTGGGCTATAGCCTTGGACGTTTTCTTTCAAGGCGTCGAAGTTATTGGCGCGATCGCGAATGAAGTTCTCGTTGACCAAGCCCTCTTCAATGACCGTATAAATCAGGGCATTGAGCATCGCCACATCGGTATCGGGTTTGAATTGCAAAGTGCGCCATGCGTGTTTGCCGATGTCGGTGATGCGCGGATCGGCCAACACAATCTTGGTGCCTTTCTTGGCAGCGTTCTTCATCCAGGTTGCGGCGACAGGATGGTTGTTGGTGGGGTTGGAGCCAATCACCAAAATCAAACTCGCATGTTCTACATCGTTGACTTGGTTACTCACTGCGCCAGAGCCCACACCCTCCAATAATGCGGCCACACTGGAAGCGTGGCACAAGCGGGTGCAGTGGTCTACGTTGTTGGATCCAAAACCCGTGCGTACTAATTTTTGGAATAAGTAAGCTTCTTCATTGCTGCCCTTGGCTGAACCAAATCCTGCCAATGATTTATTGCCGAACGAATCTCGCAATTGCTTGAGCTTGGCTGCACTGAGAGCCAGGGCTTCTTCCCAACTTGCTTCACGAAATACAGAAGACCAATCAGCCGCATTTCGGTTCAACTGGTTGATGGACTCTGGATCTTTGGGGAAACCTGTTTTACGAATCAACGGAACTGTCAGCCGTTGTGGATGGTGGATGTAGTCAAAACCAAAACGTCCTTTGACGCACAGTCGGTTGTGATTCGCTGGACCATCGCGACCATCCACGCTGATAATTTTGTTGTCTTTGACGTTATAGGTTAGCAAACACCCAACGCCACAAAACGGACACACCGAGTCCACTTTTTTATCAACGGCTTGCGAACCAATTTGTGTTTTTGGCATCAATGCACCTGTGGGGCACGCTTGCACACATTCACCGCAGGCGACACAAGTGCTGGCACCCATGGAGTCTTCCAAATCAAAAACGATGGCACTGTGGCTGCCACGGTGTGCGAAGCCAATCACATCATTGACCTGCTCTTCGCGGCAAGCGCGCACGCATCGGTTGCACTGTATGCATGCATCTAGATTGACCAACATGGCGGGGTGGGATGCATCTGCGATTGGCTGCTCGCGGCGCAAGGCTTTGAGTTCTGGGCGAACAGTGACTTCTAAATGATCAGCCCATTCACTTAGCTCACCGTGTTGACCTGCAGGCTTTGCTGAGCTTGCATTAGAAGCAGGGTTGACATCGTTCCACTTGTAGCCTTTATCGGGCATATCAGAGAGCAACATCTCCAGCACCATTTTTTGGCTTTTGATAGCGCGCGCACTGTTCGCTGAAACTTCCATGCCTGCTGTGACGTTACGACAACAACTTGGGGCAAGCGTTCTTTCACCTTGTATCTCCACTACACACGCCCGGCAATTGCCATCGGGGCGAATTCCGTCTTTGTAGCAAAAGTGAGGAATAGCAACACCATGACGTTGCGCAGC
>SYDB01000142.1 GCA_005786815.1 Burkholderiales bacterium | reverse complement strand
GCCTGCGCGATTTGTGTACCGAGCACGGCACCATGCTCATCATCGATGAGGTCAAAACTGGATTTAGGGTCGCCAAAGGTGGCGCGCAATCGCTCTACGGCATCTATGCAGACCTCACCAGTTACGCCAAAGCCATGGGCAATGGTTACCCCGTAGCGGCTTTTGGCGGGCGTGCTGCGGTGATGGACAAAGTGGGTTCGCATGCTGGTGGCGTCGTGCATGGCGGCACATACACGGCCAACTTGGTTGGACTAAGCGCTGCCCATGCCACTTTAGACATATTGACCAATACAGCTGCACTCCAAACGATTGATAGGGTCGGCGAACGTATTCAAGCGCTATTAGGACGCGTCTTTAGTCACGCAGGGGTAGAGCATGCTTTTGCAGGGCCGCCAGCGATGTTTGGCATTCATTTCACGCCAACAGTTCCGCAAAACTACCGCGACTGGCGCGTGACTAACAGCGACCTCTACCGCGCCTTTGCTTGGAAATTGATTGATCTTGGCGTTATGCTTGAACCCGATTCACGTGAGCCTTGGTTCATCTGCGAGGCCCATCAGCACATGGACTTTGCCTGGCTAGAAGATATGTCTTCCCAAGCGATTCGTTTTGCGCTCGATAATCACTGATCTTCAACCCATCATTTCTTACGAAAAGGAAAATCATGGCAGATAACAATCCCACCAGTAACAACCTAGTGATCGGTGACGGTGTCACCTTCAAAGGTTCTATCTCTGCACCAGGTAAAGCCATCATCAACGGTGTTGTATCTGGCGAATTGATCGCTGACGATTTACTCATTGGACAAAAGGGCAAAGTTTCTGGCATCGTGCGTGCGCGCGAAATGGACGTGCATGGCGAACTCAACGAAGATATCAACTGTCGCTCACATTTGCTGATTCACAGCACAGGCAAAGTTTCCGGAAAGCTCGAGTACCACGAAATAGAGATAGAGCGCGGCGGCAAGTTCAAAGGAACAATGAGTCAGAAGTAATCAAAGGGCCATTGTTTTTATACGTTTCAATTGACCCAACCATTAAAGAAACCTTATGCGCTTTCTGGTCTTGTTAGCAAGGATTTCTGCTGTTCTTGCAGGTATTTTGCTCACCTTCATCACTGTTATGACATGCGCAAGCATTGTGGGTCGCGAATTATTGGGAACTGCCATCACTGGTGACTTTGAACTCTCTGGTGCTGCTACGGGTGCTGCCATTGCGATGTTTATGCCATGGTGCCAAGCCAAACGCGGCAACATCATTGTTGATTTCTTCACCGCTAGGTTTTCGGAAAAAGCCAATGGTGTGATGGACCGTTTTGGCGCTTTGCTATTGGCATTTTGTTTTGCTGTCTTGGCGTGGCGCACTGGACTAGGCGGCTTAAGTTCATATGCATCTAATTCAGGCACCATGATTTTGGGATTCCCTGAATGGGTGGTATTTGCATGCATGACACCTCCTTTTGCCTTGACCAGTTTGATTGCCTTGGGTCAATTCTTTGTTGGTTTTGACGATCAATTAGGACAAGCAGCATGACCAGCGTTCAAATGGTGGGCATTATTTTCGGCATCATGCTGGTCTTCATGGCCTTGCGCGTTCCTATTGCTATATCGATGTTCGTTGCGGGCGCCTACGGATACATTGCGCAGACCGGTTGGTTGCCTTTTGCGAACTTCCTAAATAACCAAGCATTTGCGCGCTTCGCCAGTTATGACTTGTCTGTCATCCCTTTGTTTATTTTGATGGGGCATTTCGCAACGCAGGGCGGCATTAGCAAGGCTTTGTTTAATTTTGCTGCTGGTGTGATGGGGCGCTTCAAAGGTGGCCTAGCCATGGCAGCTGTATTGGCGTGTGCTGCCTTTGGTGCTATTTGCGGCTCTTCGGTTGCCACTGCCGCCACTATTACCGGTGTGGCTTTGCCTGAACTCAAGCGCCATGGTTATTCAGGTCGCCTTGCCACGGGAACGTTGGCAGCATCAGGCACCTTGGGAATCTTGATTCCGCCCTCTGTTCCTTTGGTCATTTATGCGATCTTGACGGAACAAAATATTGCCAAACTCTTTGCTGCAGCCATGGTCCCGGGCATCATCGCTATGCTTGGTTATATGACGGCAATTGCTATCTATGTGCGTTTGGTCCCTGGTCACGCACCTGAAGTTGACGATGATTATTCTCGTTTGACGTGGCAGTCTTTCAAGGGCGTTGCGCCCATCATGGCGATTTTTGTGATCGTCTTTGGCGGCATTTACAGCGGTGCATTCACTCCTACCGAAGGAGCAGCTGTTGGGGCTGCCAGCACATTCGTTGCGTCCCTCATCAAAGGTGAAATAAATTGGGCCAAGTTCAAGCAATGCTTTTATGCCACTGCTGATAGCTCTGCCATGATTTTCTTGATCTTCATCGGTGCAGATTTAATGAACGGTGCCTTGGCGCTTTCGCAAGCCTCTGTGCAACTAACCGAAATGGTCAATGGCCTTGGATGGTCTCCCTTGATGATCGTCGCAGGCATCTTATTGTTCTATGTTGTTTTGGGTGCTTTGATGGATGAGTTGTCAATGATTTTGCTGACAATTCCTATATTTTTCCCGATTGTTATGAGCATGGATTTCGGATTACCAAAGGAGTCCGTTGCTATCTGGTTCGGTATTTTGGTACTGATGGTGGTCGAATTTGGTCTTTTGGCCCCACCCGTAGGGCTGAATGTCTACGTAGTCAATGGAATGGCCAAAGACGTACCAATTGCGGAGAGTTATAGGGGCGTGATGCCCTTTTTGGTAAGTGACACGATACGAACCTTGTTGATACTTTTCTTCCCAGGTATTTGTCTTTGGTTGGTATCGGTCATTACCTAAGTAAATTTTTATTTGGTGTACTTGGCGATAAAGCCTTGCGCTTCATGCACCAGATTAGCTCCGTTGTGGCCTTTCTTCTCCATATCGCTAATCCATTCAATGCTCAGACTGGCTGAGGCCCGTTTCCACACATCTAATTCGCTTTTTGGAATGATGGTGATGGTGTGTCCACCCGCTACCATTTTGGCTCTGCCTGGAATATCGTTATCGCCCTGCGTCTTGCCTAAGAAAGCAGATAACTCGCGACCTGAATTCTTATCAATGACTTTTTTCAAGTCAGCAGGAAGGGATTCGTACTTGGCCTTATTCATCGGCACTACAAATACAGTTGTGTAGAGCGCGTTTTCTCCGCGATCAGGCTCTGCGGTGAAGCGTGCCAACTCTTCAATTTTGAGCAAAGGGGCAACTTCATACGGAATAACAGCACCATCAATCGTGCCTTTGGACATCGCATCGGGAACAGCTGGGACAGGCATACCCACGGGCGTTGCTCCCATGCTTGCTAGCAACTTGGTGGTCAAGCGGGTTGGGCCACGCAACTTCAAGCCTTTGATGTCGGCCATGGTCTTGATTTGTTTTTTCGCTGTGAAGATATTGCCAGGGCCGTGGACATGCATAGCCAAAACTTTGACATCTTTAAATTCGTCTTTGGCAAATTTTTCGTAGTAGTCCCATGTTGCGCGGCTGGTTGCCTCAGGATTGGTCATCATGAAAGGTAATTCGAACACTTCCATTTTGGGGAATCGACCAGAAGAGTAACCAGGCAAAGTCCAAACGACGTCAGCTACGCCATCACGGGCTTGGTCATACAGCTGGGGAGGGGTGCCGCCAAGTTGCATCGCAGGATAGATCTGGCATTGCAGACGGTCTTTGGAGTCTTTGGCAATGTTGTCGCACCAAGTGCGCAGCATCTTGGTGTGCTGAATGGATGATGGGCCTAAAAAGTGGTGCACTTTTAAAGTGATGGTCTCTGCTTGCGAAGAGCTCATCACGCTTATCAGTGCAGCAGCAATGGCAGCGTGCTTAAATACTTTTTTCATATAAAACTCCAATGGGGAATGGAAACCCACGCATAGTAATCCGACCAAGCGGTCGGTTAATTAAGGGTTTACTCGATATCTACTTGATGCAGGACAAAGTTCTGTGACTTCATATCGGCAAAGTAGCACTGTAATGTCTGCTTGACGGTACGAAACGCTATCTCATCCCAAGGGATGTCTTGCTCGCTAAACAAGCGTGCCTCCATGGTTTCGTGCCCAGGGTCAAACGAGTCGCTGGTCAAACGGGCACGGTAGAAAAAATGCACTTGTCCAACACGCACCACATTCATGATGCTGAAAAGTTCTTGCATTTCAAACTGCGCACCTGCTTCTTCCACCGTTTCGCGTGCAGCGCCTTGCGCCAGTGTTTCGCCTAGTTCCATGAAGCCCGCGGGCAAAGTCCATTTGCCTAGTCGCGGTTCAATATTGCGTTTACACAACAAGACTTTATCGCCCCACACCGGCACTGTGCCCACAACATTCAACGGATTTTCATAATGCACCGTTTGGCAGGAAGGACACACCGCGCGAAGTCGGGTGTCGCCGTCATCGGGTAGGCGATATTCCACTGCCGCGCCACAGGCCTTGCAATGTTTGATCTGTGCGCGGTGCAGCATGGGCTAGCGCTTTAGCGCACGTGAACCTGGATCTCGCCTAAGCCGGCAACGGCTCCTACCAAGGTGTCACCCGGCACAACAGCAGCAACACCTTCAGGTGTTCCCGTGAATATCAAGTCACCAGGTTGCAATTCCCATGCGGCGGACAAATGTTCGATGGTCTCTGCAATATTCCAAATCAATTTGCTGACATGACTGCGTTGGCGATCTTGCCCATTGACTTGCACATAGATTTCTGCATTTTCTACATCGCCAGCTTGTGCAACTGGCGTGATGGGGCCCATGGGGGCGCTGTGGTCAAAACCTTTGCCGATACACCACGGGCGGCCTTGTTTCTTCATCTCGTTTTGCAGATCGCGGCGTGTCATGTCTAAGCCGACGGCGTAACCATAAATGTGTTGCATGGCATTGGCTGCAGAAATGTTTTTGCCACCTTTGCCAATGGCGACAACCAATTCGATTTCGTGGTGAAGATTTTTAGTCAAGCTGGGGTAGGGCATGTCGACGGTTTGTCCGCTTGGGGCAAAGACCAATGTATTTGCAGGTTTTAGAAAAAAGAAAGGGGGCTCACGCCCTGAGAAACCCATTTCTTTGGCATGTTCTTCGTAATTGCGGCCCACACAATAAATGCGGTGCACGGGGAACTGTTCTGTTTTTCCAACGACGGGAACGCTGACAACGGCTGCTGGTGTGAAAAGGTATTGCATGGTGGTAACAAGAAGGATGAAAAGTGCCTAACCAGCTTAGTCTAATGCCTTGCGGTATTGCAATGCCCCTTGCCGCAAGTCAAGGTGCGGCGCTCCTGCATGGCGGTATCCTTGTCGTCTATGCAGATAACAGACTGGAAACTTCCTACTGGGGTGCATGCCTTGTGCACCACAAGGCTGGGTGGCGTTTCTCTTTCTCCATACGCAAGTTTGAACCTTGGAGACCATGTCCAGGATGACCCGCAACATGTTGCGCAGAACAGAAACCTTTTGAAGCAGCAACTCCATGGGGCGCGCCCAGTATTTTTAAAGCAAGTGCATGGCGTAGATGTATTGAATCTCCAGCCCGCCACATCAGATGGCGCTATTGCAGATGCTTGCTTGACCCAAGAAATTAATTTGGCATGCACCATCATGGTGGCAGACTGCTTGCCTATTTTGTTTACAGACTCAAAAGGCACCGCGGGTGCAGCTGCCCATGCGGGTTGGCGTGGATTGGCGCAGGGCGTGATTGAGAACACTGTAAAAACTCTGTGTGGGCACAGCGGCGCGCTTTCACGCGACTTGCTGGTGTGGTTGGGGCCTTGCATCGGCCCAAGCGCTTTTGAGGTGGGTGCTGAAGTACGTCAGGCTTTTTTACAAGCCGACCAAACCGCAGAAAGTTGCTTTCAAGCGCATCCACACAACCCCAAGAAGTATTTGGCAGATTTGCCAGCGCTCGCTAGTGAGCGTCTGCGTTCTTTAGGTGTTCAATCGATTGCAGGAAACGACAGCAGCGATGCCTGGTGCACCGTGCAACAAGCATCAAGGTTCTTTTCGTACAGGCGAGATGGTGTCACCGGTCGTTTCGCTGCGTGTATTTGGCGGAGTACCTGAAATCTCAGTTGCATTGTGCTCAGCTGCCTGTCTTGCTTTACGTCTGGCGGGCGTACCCATCACATAACCAACGATGGCCATTGGCAATAAGCCGTAGAGGATGAAGGTAAAAATAGCCCCCAAAATACTCCCCACAGGACTGGTAGCCTCGGCAATCGCCATCATCAGGGCTACGTAGAGCCAGGCTATGAGCACTATATACATCTAGGGGTTTTCGCTTGTGTTTGACTTTTGTCAGCAAAATGGAGGGGTTTCGCTGACATACTGGAGACATCCAGTACTCCCCCATTATCTAGCAACGGAATTTTAATATGGATCAAGATCCCAACCAATTTTGGTCGGTAGCGCAGGAAGGTTGGGGCAAGGCCTTAGCAGCATTCGGCCAGATGGGCAAAGCAGATGGTGTGGCCCCGCAGTTAAGTTTCGACCCTGAAAAAGTCGCAGAACTACAAAATCAATACATCCACGAAGCCACCGAACTTTGGAACCAAAGTCTCAAAGGTTTCCCGCAAGTGAAAGACCGACGCTTCTCTGCGGATGCGTGGGCTACTGACCCTATGGCGGCTTTTGCAGCGGCCACCTATTTGCTCAATACGCGTACCTTGATGGCGCTTACTGATGCAGCGCAAACAGACCCCAAGACCAAAGCGCGTATCCAGTTTGCAGTCGAGCAGTGGGCTGCAGCCGTCGCGCCCAGTAACTTTTTAGCCTTCAATGCAGAGGCACAGAAAAAAGCCATTGAGACCCAAGGCGAGAGCATCGCCAAAGGTATGCAAAACTTGTTGAAAGATATGCAGCAGGGTCACGTCTCAATGACGGACGAAAGCGT
>SYDB01000141.1 GCA_005786815.1 Burkholderiales bacterium | reverse complement strand
ATCTATGGGTAGCATTTCTGCCCTTTGGGCTTGCTCTTACCCACAATTTATGTCGTCCTCTACCCTCCACCCCATGCTTAACGTGGCCGTCAAGGCCGCACGCGCCGCTGGCGCCATCATCAACCGCGCGGCACTTGATGTGGAAGCGGTACGTATTTCACAAAAACAAGTCAATGATTTTGTGACAGAGGTCGACCATGCAAGCGAGCAAGCCATCATCGAAAACTTGCTCACCGCCTATCCAGACCATGGCATCTTGGCTGAAGAGTCGGGTAGCCAACACGGCGACCCCAACGCTGACCATATCTGGATCATCGATCCACTCGACGGCACTACCAACTTCATCCACGGATTTCCTGTCTATTGCGTCAGCATTGCATTGCAAGTGCGCGGCAAACTCGAACAAGCCGTGGTGTATGACCCCACACGCAACGATCTTTTTACAGCGACCAAAGGCCGTGGTGCCTTCATGAACGAACGACGCATTCGCGTGAGCAAGCGTGTGCGCTTGGATGAATGTTTGTTGTCGACAGGTTTCCCCTTCCGTCCTGAAGACGACTTCGACAAATACTTGCGCTTGATGGGCGACATGATGCAACGCACAGCCGGCCTGCGTCGCCCTGGTGCTGCCGCGCTTGATTTAGCGTATGTGGCTGCGGGCTTTACCGATGGGTTTTTTGAAATTGGTTTGCAAGCTTGGGACATGGCGGCTGGCGCCCTTCTTGTCACCGAAGCAGGCGGCTTGGTAGGCAATTTCACGGGCGAATCCAACTACATAGACCAAAAAGAATGTATGGCTGCCAACCCACGTATTTACGCGCAAATGGTTCCATTGCTGCACAAATATTCCAAATTTGCATCTGCTACTGAAAAACACGAGGTTTCAGAAACGACCAAGACCCTGCGTTTAACACCGGCGTCTGAAGGCAAGTAATTTTTATTTCAAGCACACCTTAGAAACTCAGTGTCGCGCGTGAATAGTTTTTATATGAACGTCAGCTAAGCAGCATGTCAGACTTTTCCGCCCACACCCCGATGATGCAACAGTACTTTCGGCTGAAAGTCGAGTACCCCAGCACGCTGTTGTTTTATCGCATGGGCGATTTTTATGAATTATTTTTTGAAGATGCTGAAAAAGCCGTTCGCTTACTAGATATCACGCTCACGCAACGCGGACAGTCCGCCGGACAGCCTGTGGTGATGGCCGGCGTGCCTTTTCATTCGGTTGAAACCTACTTGGCACGGTTACTCAAGCTCGGCGAATCGGTTGCGATTTGCGAGCAAGTAGGCGACGTTGCCAACAGCAAAGGTCCCGTCGAGCGCAAAGTGGTGCGCGTAGTCACCCCCGGTACTTTGACAGACAGCGCTTTGCTGAGCGATAAATCTGAAAGCTTTGTTTTGGCGGTGCACCAAAGCGAGCGGGCGGGCATGGGGCTGGCTTGGATGAGCGTGACACAAGGCGTGGTGTATTTGGCCGAATGCGATAGCGCGGAATTACCGCAATGGGTTGCCAGCGTGGCACCAAGCGAATTGATTTTTAGCGCTGAAGTTAGTCCACTCTTTGAAAAAAATATTCAAGCCTTGGCTGACAACCTGCACCTGCCTATTCAACTAAGACCAGCTTGGCAGTTTGATTCTGCATTAGGTGCGCGAGAACTCCTTACACATCTGCAAGCGGCATCGTTACAGGCTTGGAATGCACAAGAAGTTGAGCAAGCGCATGCGGCGGCCAATGCTCTTCTTGCCTATGCACAGCACACCCAAGGCCGCGCTTTGACGCATGTGCACAAAGTAGTGGTGATTCGTAACGATGCATTGGTCGATTTGCCTTTGAGTACGCGTCGCAATTTAGAGCTCACCCAAACCTTGCGTGGAGAAGAATCTCCCACACTGTTCTCACTTCTTGACACTTGCATGACGGGCATGGGAAGCCGCCAACTCAAACAATGGTTGCTGTCTCCAGAACGGGACCGCACCCAAGCCACTATGCGCTTAGATGCCATTGCTGCGCTGCAAGGCACAGCGCTGCAGGAGCCCTACAAAGCACTGCGCAATGCTCTCAAGGGTTCTGGTGATGTGCAACGCATCAGTGCGCGTATTGCCTTGCGTCAGGTGCGTCCCCGCGAGTTAGTGGCTTTGGGTATTGCTTTGCAAAAAGCCTTGCAAATGCAACCGCTTCTTCCGCAAAGTCCTCTGCTTCAAGGCTTGGCGCAAGACATGTCCGTGAATCCTGAATGCGGCGCCTTAATTACACGCGCGTTACTTCCAGAGCCTGCTGCATTGCTACGCGAGGGCGGGGTGATTGGAGACGGTTACGACAGCGATTTGGATGAATTGCGTGCCATCCAAACGAATTGCGATGATTTCTTACTCGCTCTAGAAACCCGTGAACGCGAGCGAACGGGTATTGCTAATTTACGTGTGCAGTTCAACAAAGTGCACGGCTTTTACATTGAAGTCACGCAAGGGCAAGTGAATAAAGTTCCAGAAGACTATCGACGTCGCCAAACCTTGAAAAATGCTGAGCGCTTCATCACCCCCGAACTCAAAGCGTTTGAAGACAAAGCCTTGAGCGCCCAAGAACGCGCACTGGCGCGCGAAAAGTTTTTATACGAACAACTGCTTGATATGTTGCAAGTATTTGTGCCAGCATTGACCCAACTGGGTAGCGCTATTGCTACGCTTGACGCATTGTGCGCATTGGCAGAGCGGTCTATCACCTTGCATTGGTGCGCACCTACTTTTGTGAATACGCCTTGCATTGCCATCACGCAAGGGCGTCATCCTGTGGTGGAAGCAAGGCTTGCAGCAACCCATGGGCGCACACATGACGTATCTGCAAAGACCTTTATTGCCAATGACACGCATTTAGGACCTAACCAGCGCATGCAAGTGATTACCGGACCGAACATGGGCGGCAAATCCACCTATATGCGACAGGTCGCGTTGATTGTGTTGTTAGCGAGTATGGGCAGCCATGTGCCAGCGAGCGCTT
>SYDB01000140.1 GCA_005786815.1 Burkholderiales bacterium | reverse complement strand
TCCCATGTCGGATTAAGGGGTGTTTGCTCGCCTAAAGGCGCTCAAAAACAGCAGCAATCCCCTGCCCGCCACCAATACACATAGTCACCAAAGCATATTTCCCTCGGATACGTTGAAGCTCATGCAAAGCCTTCACAGTAATCAATGCACCCGTAGCACCAATAGGATGCCCAAGAGAAATACCAGAACCATTGGGATTGACCTTGGCTGGATCAAGACCAAGCTCTTTAGTCACTGCACAGGCTTGCGCGGCAAACGCTTCGTTGGCTTCGATCACGTCCATATCGTTGGTGGTCAAACCTGCTTTCTGTAACGCCAAGCGTGATGCAGAGACTGGGCCCATACCCATAATTTTTGGGTCGAGTCCTGTGTGTGCATAAGCTACTAAGCGGGCCAAAGGTTTTGCGCCACTTGCCTGAGCCGTTTTGGCTTCCATCAAAACGACTGCGGCTGCTGCATCGTTGATACCTGATGCATTGCCGGCCGTGACAGTGCCGTTTTCTTTAATGAAGACTGGCTTTAATTTCGCCATGTCTTCTAGTTTGCAATCCGCGCGGAAGTGCTCGTCTAGTGTGTAAGCCACTTCACCCTTTTTGCTTTTCAGAATGACTGGCGTGATTTGGTCTTTAAAGTAACCTGCTTCTGTTGCACGCTGTGCACGGTTATGGCTTTGTACTGCCAACGCATCTTGCATTTCACGGGTTATACCGTATTTGGCGGCAACGTTTTCAGCAGTGACGCCCATATGGATGGTGTGGAATGGGTCATGTAATGCGCCTACCACCATGTCGACCATCTTGCTATCGCCCATACGTGCACCCCAGCGCGCGCTGAGCGATGCATAAGGGCCGCGACTCATATTTTCTGCGCCGCCACCAATGGCGATATCGCAATCGCCCAGCATGATGGCTTGGCTGGCAGACACAATCGCTTGCAAACCAGAACCGCAAAGGCGGTTGACGTTGAATGCCGGTGTGCCTTCAACACAACCACCGTTGATCGCCGCAACGCGCGACAGGTACATATCTTTGGGTTCTGTATTGAGCACATGGCCAAAGACCACGTGGCCAACATCTTTTCCTTCTAAGCCTGCACGCGCAATTGATTCACGCACGACTTGAGCTGCAAGCTCTGTTGGTGGCGTATCTTTCAAACTACCACCATAGGTACCAATGGCGGTTCGCACACCGCTGACAACGACTACTTCACGCATAGATATCTCCTGATTTGGTTTGTGAAAAATAGAAAAACTAATGAGAGCCAGATTCAAGTCCGGCAGGTCATAAAAATTTTATGCGCATGCCCTACTGGGCAAAGCTTGTGAAGGGTGGGAATGCAGACCATGAAAGCGAAGAATCAAAAGACAAGGGTTCTTCTGTAAATGGGTGCGCCAATTGGATGCTTTTGGCATGCAACATGAGTCTTGTTGTCAAAGCACGTACTTCAGGGGGCGCATACAAAGAATCTCCCAACATAGGATGGCCAATGCTTTGCATATGCACGCGAAGTTGGTGCGTGCGGCCGGTAACGGGTTCGAGTTCTATCAAACTGGCGAAGTCGCTCGAATCCAGTATTCGCCAGCGGCTTTGGCTGGGTTTGCCATCTGGATGGATGATGTGCAATGGCCGATTGGGCCAATCCAGCAACATCGCACCTTCAATCAAGGCCCATCCATCAGGGTCTTTCTCAGTGGGTTCAGGCTTGCCGACCACTACCGCCATGTAGCGCTTATGGACCTGTCTTGTTTCAAAAGCCTTGCTTATTCGGCGTTGCGCTTCAATACCACGCGCCATGATGAGCAAGCCAGATGTATCTTGATCCAGTCTATGCACCACTAGCGCGTCTGGGTAGATGGCTTGAACGCGCTTGGACAAACAATCTTGTTTGTCTGGACCCCTACCTGGAACAGACAACAAACCACTGGGTTTGTTGAGAACGAGCATGTGCTCGTCGAAATACACAGGGGTCATGCGTCAGAGAAACTTATTTGTTTTTGATTTTTCCGCGTGGTGCGACATAAGTCGTTGGCGGGTTTGGTCTATCAGAGGTTGAGGTTTTGGGAGGTGACGTGTCCTTTTTAGGCTTCTTGGTCATCTTGTTGCTATGTTGTTCGCCTTTGGCCATATCACCCTTTTTGTAAATATCTCAAAGCGAGATAGTAGAGACATGGTACAAGACCATTGGCGCTACTTACCCCAAGTGTCTTTAAGGCCTGTAATCCTATTAAAAACCAACTTGCCGGGTGCATGTTCTATACGATCAGCCACAAAGTAACCATGGCGCTCAAACTGGAAATGCTGTCCTGCTGTGCTGTTTGCCAAAGAAGGTTCCACGTAAGCGGTGATGACCTTCAAGCTGTCTGGGTTCAAGGCCGCTAAAAAGTCTTTGCCACCTGCATCAGGTTGTGGGTCGTTGAACAATCTGTCATACATACGCACTTCAGCGCTCAAGCCGTCGTTTACCGCCACCCATGTGACGGCTGCACTGGCTTTCACCGTCGCACTTCCCGGGGTCCCGCTCTTAGTGTCTGGAATCACAGTCGCTTCAATTTGCGTGATATTTCCTGATGCATCTTTTACGCAACCCTTGCACTCAATGACATATCCGCCTTTGAGTCGCACTTTATTGCCTGGGAACAGCCTTTTGTAGCCTTTAGGTGGAACTTCTTCAAAGTCTTCGCGTTCAATCCATACTTCTTTACCGATGGTGAAGTGGCGAACAGGAATCGCACTGTTATC
>SYDB01000139.1 GCA_005786815.1 Burkholderiales bacterium | reverse complement strand
TGCAAATTTGATTGACCATCTTGGTGAGTTGACCTGCGCCTGACGCACCCATCAAGGTGAAAGCGCGCGAGAAAGCCATCGCAACAGGCTTGACGCAATCAAAAACAGATTCGTCACCGCCACACATCACGGTTAACAAACCATTTTGTGCGCCGCCTTGTCCGCCAGACACTGGTGCGTCAATAAATGGGATACCCAGGTTTTTGGCTGCCGCATAAATTTCGCGCGCCACATCCGCTGAGGCGGTGGTGTGGTCGACAATAATAGCGCCGGCCTTCATGCCAGCCAATGCGCCATCCGCGCCAAAAATAACTGAGCGCAAATCGTCGTCATTGCCTACGCAGCAAAACACGATATCAGCACCAGCAGCAGCTTCGCGGGGAGTGGACGCACTTTTAGGCGCTTTGCTTTTGGCAAATTCAGCTACCCAAGCTTGTGCTTTGGCGGGTGAACGGTTGTACACAGTGACAGCGTGTCCGGCAGATGCCAAATGGCCAGCCATGGGGTAACCCATCACGCCCATGCCGATGAAAGCGACATGGGTGGAAGGTGCGGATTCATAGGTTTTTGGATTGATGCTCGACATGGTGAACTCTTTGGGGTTGGGTTAAACAGCCGTGCATCATAGTGCGATTGCACAGCTCTAAGCTGGCGCCGCTTGCATGGCTTGCGCCATGGTTTGCATCCCGTAGGCCGACCCTGTTTGGATGGCATTATGAATTTGCGAGGTTTTGCCTTCTCGAATCAAATGACGAATGGCGGGTGTCGCGACCATGACTTCAAAGGCGGCGCATTGCTTTTGGCCTTGGATTGGGCGGTATAGCGTTTGAGACACCACGCCGATCAAAGATTCGCTCAGCTGCGAGCGAACCATGGCCTTTTCTGCGCCTTCAAACACATCGATGACGCGATCGACGCTAGCTGCCGCGCTTCGGGTGTGGAGGCTCGCTAGCACCAGATGCCCCGTCTCTGCCGCTGTTAAGGCGAGACGAATAGTTTCTGAGTCGCGTAACTCGCCAACCAAAATGACATCGGGGTCTTCGCGCAACGCTGCACGCAATGCGTAAAAGAAGCTTTTGCTGTGCTGCCCCACTTCTCTTTGTGTCACCAAACATTGTTGGCTGATGTGGATGAATTCAATCGGGTCTTCGAGGGTGATGATGTGTTGCTTTGTTATTTGATTGAGGTGATGTAGGGCCGCAGCCAAAGTAGTGGATTTTCCTGAGCCTGTGGGTCCAGTGACCAAGAAAAGCCCTGCACTTTTAAGTAAATCAGGTAATACATTGGGGGCATTTATTTCTGCCAAATTAGGAATGTTTTCTCGAATATGCCGAAATACTGCACTATTGCCTTTCAGACTTTTAAACACATTCGCTCGAAATCGTCCCACGCCGGGAAAGGTGAACGAAAAATCAACTTCTTGGCCTTTTAAAAAGTGCGCATACGCATTGCTTTCCATATGAGGAGCCAAGGCTTGCATGAGCCAGCACGAACTATCTGCGTCATGAGGGCGATCTGAGGTTTCGTGTTGTTTTTCCAAGCCGCTTGAATACTGACGATCTCTTGTCGAACCTTGAAATGCGTCACTTCTGAATGCAAATAAATCGCCTTGCACCCTGAACCATGGGACCTGCCCAGAACATAAATGGATGTCAGATGCGCCTCGCGCAACGGCATCTTGAAGCACATTCTCTAGATCCATTAGGACTCCTTGTTAAAGTCATGCCTGTTATGACTACATTGCAAGACAACCTTCAAGCCGTGCAATCGCGCATTGCTGCTGCATGCGCAGCCTGCGGACGCAACCCTGCGGAGGTCACCTTGCTCGCTGTATCCAAAACATTTGGCGCAGACGCTGTGCAGGAGGTTGCGGCATGCGGGCAACAAGATTTTGGAGAGAACTACATCCAAGAAGGTGTAGACAAAATCACTATTTTACAAAGCAGTGCCAATCCAGAAACACCTTTGATTTGGCATTGCATAGGCCCTATTCAAAGTAACAAAACCAAATACGTTACTGAGTTCTTCAGTTGGGCGCACACAGTTGACCGTCTCAAGATTGCGCAACGTTTAAATGACCAACGTCCAGATCACTTGCCGCCTTTGAATATTTGCTTACAAGTCAATATCGATGGTGCGGCAACCAAGTCGGGCGTTGCGCCAGAAGAGGTATTGGAGCTTTCGAAGCTAGTAACGCAATTGCCGCGGCTCGCATTGCGCGGGCTAATGACTATTCCAGATCCCTTAAAAGGCTTTGAAGCGCAAGTAGCGCTTCATACCAAAGCGCGCGCATTGTTTAATGACGTGCGTGACGAATTAAATCTACCCCACTTCGACACGCTATCCATGGGCATGACTTCTGATTTGGAAGCTGCCATTCATGCGGGTAGCACGATGGTGCGTGTGGGCACGGCTATTTTTGGCGAAAGACAGTACCCAGTTTAAAACCTAGGCAAATCAGGATGCTTGATTTGCCCTGCACGGACAAGCATCTTTCCGTATTCAGCACAACGGTTCAATGTGGGAATTACTTTGCCAGGGTTTAATAAGCCCTTTGCATCGAAAGCGCGTTTAACGGCAAACATTTGTTCGTTTTCTTCAGCGCTGAACTGCACGCACATGCTGTTGAGTTTTTCAATGCCTACGCCATGCTCGCCCGTGACGGTGCCACCCATGGCCACACTGGTTTCTAAGATTTCTGCGCCAAACAATTCGCAGCGGTGCAGTTGATCTGGGTCATTTGCATCAAACAAAATCAAAGGATGCAAATTGCCATCACCCGCGTGAAACACATTGGCACAACGCAATTGGTATTTCTTTTCCATCTCGGCAATGGCTAACAAAATGTCAGCCAAACGCTTGCGAGGAATGGTGCTGTCCATGCACATGTAGTCGGGGCTTATACGACCTGAAGCAGGAAATGCGTTTTTGCGCCCACTCCAAAAACGTAAACGTTCGGCTTCGTTTTGGCTCACTGCAATCGCAGTTGCGCCGCATTGACGCAACACCTCGCTCATACGGCCAATTTCTTCTTCTACCTCTTCTGGTGTGCCGTCACTCTCGCACAGCAAAATCGCTTCGGCGTTGAGGTCGTAGCCTGCGTGCACAAAACCTTCTACGGCCGCAGTCATAGGTTTGTCCATCATTTCCAAGCCCGCAGGAATAATGCCCGCCGCAATGACCGACGCCACCGCATCACCTGCTTTGCGCATATCGTCAAAGCTTGCCATGATGCAACGCGCCAATTGGGGCTTGGGCACCAACTTGACCGTCACTTCGGTCGTCACGGCCAACATGCCTTCGCTGCCAACTACCAGCGGTAATAAATCTAATCCGGGCGTATCGAGTGCATCGCTACCAAACTCAATGGCTTCGCCTTCGATAGTGAATCCTTTGATCTTCATCAGGTTGTGCAACGTTAATCCGTATTTCAGGCAATGCACACCACCAGAGTTTTCCGCAACATTGCCGCCGATGGTGCAAGCAATTTGGCTAGAAGGATCTGGCGCGTAATACAAACCCAAATGCGCAACGGCTTCGCTGATCGCTAAATTACGCACGCCACATTGCACGGTGGCAGTGCGCGCAATAGGGTCGATGTTCAATATCTTGTTGAACTTGGCTAAAGAGAGAGTTACACCTTGGGCATGCGGCATTGCGCCGCCAGACAACCCTGTGCCCGCACCACGCGCTACAACGGGCGCGTCGATGGCATGGCAAGTTTTTAATACGGCTTGCACTTCGCTGTAGGTTTCTGGCAAAACCACGCACAAAGGTCGCGCCCGATAGGCTGTGAGGCCATCACATTCATAGGGAACTGTATCTTCGGTGGTGTAGAGCACCGCATGGGCAGGCAAGACACGCAAAAGCGCAGCTACCACTTGAGACTGCCGTTCGGCATGTGTCATTGACTCTAGGTGTGCGGATGAAATAGGTGCATTCATGGAAAAGGTCTCAATGGTTATTTGAAGATGACGGTTTTGTGGCCGTTCAAGAGTACGCGGTGTTCACTATGCCATTTAACAGCACGCGCTAGCACTTGGCTTTCGGTGTCGCGGCCTTGGGTGGTGAGGTCTTCCACAGTTTTGGTGTGGTCGACGCGGGCAACGTCTTGCTCAATGATCGGACCCTCGTCTAAGTCAGCAGTGACATAGTGGGCAGTAGCGCCGATCAACTTGACACCACGGTCATGCGCTTGGTAGTAAGGTTTGGCACCTTTAAAACTTGGCAAAAAGCTGTGGTGGATATTAATTGCACGGCCTGCGAGTTTTTTGCACATGTCGTCACTCAAGATTTGCATATAGCGCGCCAATACCACCAGCTCTGCACCTTCTGATTCAATGATCTCGAACTGCTTGGCTTCACCTTGCGCTTTGGTTGCTACGGTTACAGGAATATGGTGAAACGGAACGTTGTAACTGGCCGCGAGTTGGTAAAACTCACGATGGTTGCTGATGATGGCGCGGATATCAAGCGGCAACAGGCCACTCTTCCAGCGAAACAGCAAATCGTTCAAGCAATGACCTTCTTTGCTGACCATTAAGACCGTACGCATGGGTTGCGACGCATCGTGCAAAGTCCATTGCATGCTGAGCGTTTTGGCCAAACCCAGTAACTGCGGGCGCAAGTCATCTTGCGATACAGCAGCGCAGGCAAAACGCACCCGCATAAAAAACAAACCGGTATCAGGATCGTTGTATTGCGCGGCTTCTTCGATGTTGCCTTGGCGCTCGAGCAAAAAACCCGAGACAGCATGCACGATCCCCGTGCGGTCTGGGCATGACAAATTCAGGATGTAAGCAATCATTCAGCGATTGTAGATACGCACGCGCGACACGCTGATGGGTAGGGAATAGGCAAAATACCCCTCCATGATTTCTATGCGCCCTGCTGCTGGGTTTTCGATTCGCGTTGCTGGTACTTTGCTGTTGGCCTGGGTCGCAGCGCAAATCTGTATGGCATTGCATACGCCCTTGCCGTGGATGATTGGGCCGCTACTAGCCACATCGTTTGCTTCGATACGTGGTGCGCCCACGCTCAGTTGGAACCCTTTTCGTGATACAGGCCAATGGGTGATCGGAACTGCTTTGGGTCTTTATTTCACACCCCAGGTCACCGCTTTGTTGGTGAGTTTGTGGTGGGCCATTGGTTTGGGCATTGTGTGGGCGCTGTTACTTGGACTTGCCTTTGGACGCTGGTTGCATTGGGTACATGCACCGCGCATGGAAGGCCTAGACCGTGCGACCACTTACTTTGCCGGTCCTATCGGTGGCGCATCTGAAATGACCTTGCTAGCCGAACGCGCGATGGCCAGAACTGATTTAGTAGCTTCCGCCCACAGTTTGCGCGTGTTAATCGTCACCGTGGTCTTGCCCTTTGTGATGCAGTTCAGTGGCTGGCATGGGTTGGATGTAGCGCCAACCTTTGCGCGTCAAATCGATTGGCAGGGTTTGGTGCTCTTGGCCTTGTGTACAGGCGCAGGTGCGGGCGTGATGAAGTTGATGAAGCGCCCCAACCCATGGTTTTTAGGCCCTTTTTTGGTGGCGACCGTGTTGACGATGAACGAGATCGCGCTCTCAGGCATTCCGTCATGGTTGTCCAACACTGCGCAGATGGTGATTGGCGTGAGCTTGGGTGTGCGCTTCACAGCGTCTTTTATGCACACCGCGCCGCGTTGGTTAGCCAGCGTGGCTTTGGCAACAGTGGTGATGATTGTGGTGTGCGCCGGTTTTGCAGAGGGCTTGGTGTGGCTTACCGGCTTGCCATTGCCGACCATGATTTTGAGCACATCCCCAGGCGGAATTGCTGAAATGGCAATCACCGCCAAGGTGTTACACCTAGGGGTGGCTGTGGTCAGCGCGTTTCAGGTATGCCGATTGGTGGCTATTTTGTTATTGGTGCAGCCTATCTATTACTGGCTGTACATCAGAAAAACTTAGTGCACCACCACTGGGTTTTGTGCCAACTCTGCGTAGCCGGCTAAGGTGTCTTCGACTTCTTCTTGGGTGGGCGAGTTCTCTTGCCAAGCGCGCAAATGCGCTTGGAACTGCTCGGCCCACGAGCCTTCAAGAAATAGCTCTTTGCCAGAACGCTTGTCGACGATCTCGAACCCGTGGCGGGTAAGAACGGGCACGTCGGGACGGGAGGGCAGAAACTCTGTTTCTTGCACTTGTAAATGCATAACGGAGAAAGTCTCAGAGTTATAGAGCATGTCCATGGTGTCGCGGCTTTCTGTAAATCATGTATGTACCACTAGGATATCGGATTCAAACGCCAAATTTCAAGACTTGGGTTTTTCAACCTTACGTAGTTGTTGGTCGACAAAGTCTCCGTTGGCATTGGTGACCCGTAAACGCACAGGTAAATAGTCTATTGACGGCGCAAACCAGAGCTCTATGGCCTGGTCAAATTCCTTGCGGGGCTTGCGGTTGATTTTGATGGTCGGGACCTCGCCGTAGGGCAATTGCAAGGTTTCAGACTTTTCTACCAAAAAAAGCCACACCTCGGCATCGCGCGTTGCCACCGTTTGAAACGAGAGCATGGTGCCTACGGGATAACGTTCGGGTTCAGCGGATAGCAATGCCGCGATCTGCATCACCACACTTAGGCGGTCTTGCGCGCCTTTGAGCAAAGGCGCTTCAGGCGCGTTGGTGCTAAAACTGATCACGCCTTTGTCGCGCTGGAAGTGCGAAGCAACTTCTGAGCGGTATTTGTCGCCAAATCGCTGGGGCATCAAACCTTCCACACCCAATGTGCCTTGGCTGGTTTGGCTGCGAGAGCCTAATAAAAACGCACCTACTTCTAGTTTGGAGTCGTAGCGTTGGCCATCATGCTGCCAAGAAAACTCTGCCCACGCAGAGTAGTTCATCTGCTTAGACATGCCAAGAACTTGGTATTTCAGTACAACAGGCGCAGGAATTTTGAAGACACTCGCCTCACCAGCAGGCACGTTGTCACCTGCAAATCGCGGATGAGGCGCTTTGTCAAGAATAGAGGCAACGGGTGGAGGCAAGGTGACAGGCTCAGCTAGGTCTTGGTTGCTGATCGATGAAATGCTGGCGTTTCCAGGACTGTTTTGTGAAGTATCGAATGCATTCGCAGTGTTGGTCTCGGCAGAGGTTGTTGCATTGGCGGGTGGTTCAGCTTCTGTTTTGGTTTGGGGTTTTGTGGTGTCAACGCTTTTGGGCTTTGAAGGCGCGACCGCACTTTGCGCAGGTGGTAATTGAATTTTTCGCGTCACAAATGCTTTGGTCTGAAGAGTTTGCTCTGCGCTAGGTGTCAACCAAAGACTGCTAGAACCAAGCAACCATATGTGCACCAACAAAACCCCGCACGCAACAAAAAGTGTGGTGCGCCAACTAGGCAAGCGCATTTGCACACCAGACAGTGTGTTTGCTTTGAAAGCGGCTTGCATTGCCGCGCGTTCGTTCATAAAGTGGGCGATTATGATCAAGTGAATAAATCTATTTATAAGTAATTTTGCCTGAGGACTTTCGGCTATGAAACTTGCCACCTACAAAGACGGATCACGGGATGGACAACTCGTAGTCGTCTCGCGTGATCTAAGCACTGCACATTACGCAACAGGCATCGCCAACAAAATGCAACAAGCGTTGGATGACTGGGGTTTTATCACGCCGCAGCTCGTAGATTTATACGAGACGCTCAATTTTGGCAAAGCGAGACACGCATTTCCATTTGATCCTGCTATGTGCATGGCGCCACTTACGCGCGCCTACCAATGGGCCGATGGCTCCGCCTATATCAACCATGTGGAATTAGTGCGTGCAGCGCGCGGCGCTGAAGTGCCAGATAGTTTTTACAAAGACCCGC
>SYDB01000138.1 GCA_005786815.1 Burkholderiales bacterium | reverse complement strand
TGCGGTGCATTACCCCAACTTGAAAAAAGAATTGCTCAATGTGGCGATGAAAACCTTCTTCGATATCCGCAACTTGCCAGGATTGAAGAAAAAGCCCTCCACCAGTGAATTACTTGACTGGCTAAAACTTTTGGTAGCGGAAGACATTCCGCTAGAAGCCTTGCAAACACAAGACGACAAAGTAGCTGTGCCGCCTTTGGTGGGCGCCTTGCTTAAAAACGAGCAAGACGTCACTTTGTTTGAGAAGCTCGTTTTTATGCAAAGTCGTAATCGTTAAGCCGTCTTTGATACGTCAACATCTGACTTAAAAATCAAACTTAGAAATCCAATATGGGACCTCTACTCGAAGGCTTAACTGACGCTATCGGTTTTATTGCGGGGGCGTTGCTGGGCTATGGACTTGGCGTGACACTAGGTCTCAATTTGTTCGCCGAAGGTTATGGAACGGGCAGTATCGTGGCCATCTTGCTCGTGGGCTTAGGCGGCGGCATGGGTTTGCAAGCAGCGCGCCACTTCAGAGACCGCCAGAAGCCACCTTCAGATGCAAATTGATTTTTAGATACAACAATTATCCAGACGCAACGAAAAAATGCTGATCGACTTCTTCTTCACCTTGCGCGAAGCCAAGTTACCGGTTTCGGTCAAGGAATACCTCACCCTACTTGAGGCACTGCAAGCGCAAGTGGTGGGGCCTGGAAGTGACTCTTGCAGCATGGACGACTTTTATTTTTTAAGTCGTATCACACTCATCAAAGATGAGAAACACTTTGATAAGTTTGACCGCGCCTTTGGTTCGTATTTCAAAGGCGTTGAAATGCTGGGCGACTTCACCAAAGAAGTCCCAAATAGTTGGTTAGAAAAACTTTTACAAAACGAACTCAGTCCTGAACAAAAAGCCGCCATCGAAATAATGGGCTGGGACGAGTTGATGGAGACTTTGAAGAAGCGTCTAGAAGAACAAAAAGAACGCCACCAAGGTGGTAATAAATGGATTGGTACCGGTGGCACATCGCCATTTGGCAATGGTGGATACAACCCACAAGGCATTCGCATCGGCGGCAAAGGCGGCAACAAAAGCGCAGTCAAAGTATGGGACCAGCGCACTTACCAAGATTACGACGACACACAGGAGCTAGGCACCCGCAACATCAAAGTTGCCTTGCGCCGCTTACGCCGTTTTGCGCGCGAAGGTTCTGCCGATGAATTAGATTTGCCAGATACCATTCGTGCCACAGCTGCCAATGCGGGATATCTGGACATCAAGATGATTCCTGAGCGGCATAACAACGTCAAAGTCTTGTTACTCATGGACGTGGGTGGCACGATGGACGAACACGTGGCGCGTGTAGAAGAAATGTTTTCTGCTGTTAAATCAGAGTTCAAGCATTTAGAGTTTTATTACTTCCACAACTGCGTCTATGACTTTATGTGGCGCAATAACCGTAGACGTTTTGCAGAAAAATTTAACACCTGGGACATCATTCGCAAATACAACAAAGACTACAAACTCATCTTTATTGGTGACGCCACCATGAGCCCTTATGAAATCGTGCAACCCGGTGGCAGCGTTGAATACAACAACGAAGAACCGGGTGCCGAATGGTTGCAACGCTTGACCCACGCTTTCCCTAAATTTGCGTGGATCAACCCAGAACCGCAAGGCGTTTGGCAGTACCGCCAAAGTATCAGCATCATCCAACAGTTGGTGAGCAACCGCATGTACCCCATGACGCTCAGAGGATTGGAAGAAGCGATGCGCATGCTCAGCAAATAGCACCTCTCTACAATTCGCACACCGCCGCCGTAGTTCAATGGATAGAACGAGTGCCTCCTAAGCGCTAGATACAGGTTCGATTCCTGTCGGGGGCACCAATTACAAAGAAGTCACAGCACTCATTAAATTTCGAATCGTGTCTGACTCCATATTGCGCGTAATAAACACCAAGCGCGAATCACGGTCAGCACTTGGCCATTTATCTAATTCAATCGGCGGGCTAAATATATGTTGCACGCCCTGCACCACCACGGGCTTGCCTTCTACATTCACGATACCTTTGACACGCAACATATCGGGTCCACGCAAGGTAGTGAGTAATTCCAATGCCGCAGAAAATCCGCTCCATACAAATGGCTTTGCAAACCGCAAAGACAAAGTGCGAATGGCTGCATCATGGCGCGATGGAGTGGCACCCAAATAGCGGCCGTCTGCACTTGCATTTGAAGATTGCGATTCGATGTCTTCGCCTAAGAAACGCAGCGCATCACGACTTCCAACAGCGCTGTGCAAACCTAGCCCTGTCAATAAAGCAGGATCAATATCGCCGTTCAGCACATTAACTTGATCTGCACGGGGATTGAGCGCAGTGAGTGCGTCGCGTAATGTTTGTAAAACTTCACCAGTAGCCAAGTCAATCTTGGTGATGAAGATACGGTCCGCCATCGCTATTTGTTTGATAGCTTCTGGTTGGCGTTGCATCAAATCCAAGCCATGGAATGCATCGACCAAAGTGACCAAGCCATCCAATCTAAAGTGGTGGTTGATCAGTGTGTCACTAAGCAATGTTTGC
>SYDB01000137.1 GCA_005786815.1 Burkholderiales bacterium | reverse complement strand
CACGTAGTTTGGATCAAAGCTTTGCTGGCGTGCCACTTGATAATGGGCAGCACATTTTGTTGGGGGTTTACCGAGAGACACTTCAGTTGATGCGCACTGTTGGCGTGAATCCGGATGATGTACTCCTGCGTTTACCCTTGGATTTGCGAACTGCTGATGGTTTGGGATTTAAGTTACCTACTGGCTTTTTAGGTAGGTATGCGAATGACTCTCTGCCTGCTTCTTTGCCCACTCCTTTGCCCACTTATTTATCTGCATCTGATTTAACTGTTTCTTGGACAAATTCTTTGTTGGGGACTTGTGATGCGTCTTGGAAACTATTGGTGGGAGTCGTTTTTGCGAAAGGCTGGAGCGCCGACGACAAATGGCGCTTGATGCAGGCTGGCTGGCGTTGGCAAGTTACCGGCTTCACCTGCAATACAACATGGTCAGTTCATCAACTGTGTGAGGCTTCACAACTCACACCAAACGTAGTGCAAGGACTGATAGAACCGCTGTGTCTGTCTGCTCTCAACATGCCTTTGCAAAGTGCCAGTGCCGCAGTATTTTTGCGGGTAGTGCATGACGCAATGTTGAGTGGGGTGGGCTCTTCTGATTTGCTAATACCCAAGACCGATTTGGGGGCGCTGTTTCCGCAAGCTTGTCTGGAATGGTTGCGCCAGCGAGGTGCGCAGGTGCATTTAGGTAGCCGATTTACGCAAGATGATTTGGCGCAATGGCTTGACGAATCTGATGGTGGTCCAACGACAAAATTTTTACAAACAAGCATTAGCCAAGATACAGATGAACTAGACAAGAAAATTACTACAACAGGAGCAACTACTGAAAGGGTTTTGGTCATAGCTTGTCCAGCTTGGGAAGCAGCCCGCTTAACGCAGAGGTTCGCGCCCGCTTGGTCAGCCCAGGCCCAAGCGCTTTCGCATACTGCTATTGCCACGGTCTATTTGCAATGCCACGAAGCTGGGTTTATTGGTTTGGATAGGCCGATGGTTGCCTTACAAATGAAACCAAACGCGCCCGCGCAATTTGTATTCGACCGAAGTGCGCTATGCCAGCAACCTGGTTTACTCGCAGCGGTGGTCAGTGCGTCAGAAGGGGAGCGCGAACAAATCTCAGTGCAAGTACAACAACAAGTGGCCGAGCAACTTGGCTTAAAACAGCTCAGCGTTGTTCAAACCGTGGTTGAAAAACGCGCAACGTTTGCGTGTTTAGCCAATACCTTTGAAGGGCCCCACCATGTCGGCGTCAAACCCGACGTGTTAGTCGCTCCAAATATCTTTGCCTGTGGTGACTATGTGCGTGGACCCTACCCCGCAACCTTAGAAGGCGCTGTTCGCTCAGGCCTGCAAGTGGTCCGCCACCTCAGTTAAGTGCCTCACTGTCCAAGGTTGTGGCGAGTCGTGCGTCCACGGATGGCCTTGGGGATTGATCCACACTGAATGAAAGCCCGCTTCGCGGGCACCCCAAGCGTCGGCATGGGCATCGTCACCGACATGCAAAACTTGTCCGGCGTCCAGTGCCAAATGCGAAGTGGCTAGTTGGTAAATTTTTGCGTTTGGCTTCGCAACACCCACTTCATGCGCTTTGAAAGCCGCATGAAAGTAAGGCGCGGCAGGCGTGACAAACACATCTGCCGTGCCATTGGATATGGCGACGAGTCGGTATTTGGCTGATAGGCGGGCCAAGGCTTCTGCCACGCCGTCATAGAGCGTGACGCGTTGCCTTGCGGCATTGAAGACAGAATAAGCCTCGTCTGCGAGTTGCGGATCATCCCCCGCTTGACGCATGCTTTCGCGAATCACTTCGCAGCGCAAAAAGCCCAAGTCATGGGCTTTTGTCGTGTGTTTTGCCACCACGCTTTGCCGAATGGCTTGTTTGACTTCGGCCTGCTGGGTCAGATATGCCGTTTTGGGCGTGTTGGCAAGCAACCAGTGAAGTAAATCCTGCTCCGCACCTGCGATGGTGGGTGCGACGGGCCACAGGGTGTCGTCAAGGTCTAGGGTAATCGCTTGGATGTGTGAAAGTGGGTGCATGTGTAGGCGAGAATACCGCATGCTCCAACCTCCCTTCGCCCAAGAGCCGCCTTTTAGCCACGGCCAAACCCCGCGCACCGCTGTGTTGTTTTGTAACCTCGGTACGCCTGACGCCCCAACCGCCAGCGCCTTGCGTCGCTATTTGGGCGAGTTTTTAAGCGACCACCGTGTGGTCGAAATCCCACGTTTGGTCTGGATGCTCATCTTGCACGGCATTATTTTGCGTATCCGTCCCGCCAAGTCGGCCTTGAAATACGCCAGTATTTGGACGGCTGAAGGCTCGCCACTCAAGATCTGGACCGAACGCCAAGCCCAAGCCTTGGACGCCGCATTTGCCCAACGCAATGAACAGGTGCGCGTGCGCTATGCCATGCGCTACGGCAATCCGTCGATGGCGTCACAACTCGATGCCCTGAAAGCCGAGGGCTTTACCCGTGTCTTGGTGATGCCAGCTTATCCGCAATATTCAGGCACCACCACCGCCAGCGTGTTTGACGCGGTCTACACATGGGGGCATCGCACCCGCTTGTTGCCCGAGTTCCGGTTTATCAACCACTACCACGACCACCCCGCCTACATCACCGCTTTAGCGCAACAAGTGCGTGCGCATTGGGCTGAGCACGGTCAAAGCGAGCGTTTGGTCATGAGTTTTCATGGCGTGCCTGAGCGCACGCTGCATTTGGGCGACCCTTACCACTGCGAGTGCTACAAAACAGCGCGTTTACTTGGAGAGGCCTTGGGGCTCAACAAATCGCAATACATCGTGACCTTCCAATCTCGCTTTGGTAAAGCGAAATGGCTAGAACCCTATACCGAGCCCACCTTGATTGCGTTGGCGGAGCAAGGCGTGAAAAAAGTAGATCTGATCTGCCCAGGCTTTACCAGCGACTGTTTAGAAACTTTAGAAGAAATTGCGCAAGAAGCGCAAGAAGCGTTTATGCACGCGGGTGGCGAGCAGTTCCACTATATCCCTTGCTTGAACGACAACCCAGCTTGGATTGAAGCAATGCACGCGATTGCATCTATGCATCTTGCAGGTTGGTCCTTAGTTGCGCCTGATACGAGTACGCTAGCAATTAGCCGCAGCGAAGCAATATCTCGTGGCGGCGTTTAAAAACGCATTTAATAATTAATGATCTGGCGCTCCTGTTTAAGAGGAGCGCATTCAACGTTACTGAGGTTTGCTCGCAGAAGGTTCTACTGGTGCCGTTTGGGTTGTTGCTGGCGCAGAGGACGCCGTTGAACTAGCAGGTAACTGCGAAGCAGATGGAGCAGATGCAGGTGTCACTACAACCGCAGGACGGGCAGCAGGTACCACGTTTACGGGCGCGTTATTTGGGGCAATCGATGGAGTCGATGTTATCGAAGGGGCTGTTGAAATCGCAGGCGCAGAAGCTGCAGGTTCAGGTTGCTCAGATGGCAACACTTGGAGAGGAGGCGGAGGTTCAACCGGAGGAGTTGGTGCGGGTTTTTGCATGACAGCCGCCAAGCCCAAGGCAGCAGCAAATAAAGCAATGATAAACCACAAAGAATTTTTAGACTTGGGCTTGTCTTCGCTGTCCAAGGCTGAATTCGTTGATTTTTGAATCACTGACGTTTCAATAGACGGTGATTTGAGATAGGGCTTAGCAGCGGAAGAAGCCATGTCTTTTTGGCTCGCATTGCTGTCGTTGGAATATTGGCCAGTGGCAGCAGGTGGGTCAGTATGCGCTTTGTCACTTCCTGAGGGGTCTGCATGTAAATCGTCGCTTGTATGCGGTGTCATGCCGTCTAGGCTTGCTGGCTCGTTCACCACAACTTCAGGTTCTTCGACCACAAACACAGATTGTGCCGGCAAACCCAATATGCCGCCTACTTTTTTAGCGGCGGTGACTTTGACTGTTTCACTATAAAAAGAGCTGGTACCGCCCTCTTCAATTTGTTTGACCTGTTTGTTAGATAAACAAGCGCGAGTGGCTAGATCTGCCAAGGCCCACCCCAGTTCTTCGCGGCGCATACGTAAAAGCGCACCGTTGATTTGTGGGATGTGGTTGTCCATTTACTTGACCAACAAGAGTTCGCCTTTGATAGATGCGCCTTTTTGGACTGACAAAGTTTGATAGACCACATGGCCATCGACTGACGCAGAAGATGTGACGATCAACTCGTTACAAGTAGCCGTTCCAGAGAACTTGCCTTTGATGTGCAAACTGCTGCAAGTGACAACACCCTCGACTTGGCCGCGTGCTCCAATGGTGAGTTCATCAACTTGAATTTGGCCGTTGAGTGCGCCTTCCACATGGATCGCACCTTTGGCAGCGATTTCGCCGCGGAAGGAGAAGCCTTCACTCAGGATAGAAGGCTTGCTCGCAGTAGTGGTGATCATGTCCATCATGCTGCCTCTGGCAACAGTGGCAGGAGGTGTAGGTGCAGTATTTTCAGGGGCTTCTGACGCCATTTCTTTGTCCTCAACAGGATTTGTGACAGGTTCATCCTTCGGAGGATTAACGTTGTTGGTTTTGGATTTGTTGAACATATTGTGCCGTCCGAATAACTTTCTGGGGATTGACAGGATAACCGCCAATTAAAATTTCTAAATGTAAATGTTTTCCTGTAGAGGAAGATCCTGTGTTGCCAATGTTGCCCAATACTGCCTCAAGTGTGACTTTCTCTCCGAGCTTAACTTGCAAGTTAGCCATATGCCCATACAAGGACTCAACTCCGTTGGTGTGACGCACAACGACGGTATTTCCAAGCTGCGGTTGAAACTCCGCTAACACCACCACTCCAGGCTTGACGGGATGTACCTTCTCTTCGCCAGTTTGGCTCAGCAAATCAACACCCGTGTGGAAATGTGTTTGCCCAGAAATAGGATGACGGCGAATGCCAAAGTCAGAGGATACGCTGTAATTGGGCACAGGCATAGAACTTGGCAAGGAGTACATCACCTCGCGCATGCCGCGGTTGCTAGAGAGTTCTTCCGCTACTTTGCCGCGCAGCAAAGGGTTGTCCTTGACATCGTCTTCCAGCGCGTAGCCTCCGTTGGCAGAGTTTTGCTGAATGATCTTGACTATTTTTTCGGTCAGGCCAGAGGATTCAAGTTGCGACTTCATAGTCACGTTCTCTTGCGCCACAGCCACCATAGATGTGTCGACAAAACGGCGAATACTCATATCGCGGTCACGGATGGTTTGGGCCAAAGACACCATTTGCTCTTCTGACATGCTCAAACGCTCTGGGTTGTCGTTGTCCGACACGCTACTGAGCAAAGCACGGTACACCTCTTCATGGGAACGCTCCAACTTGGAACGGCTCACCATTAAACCAATGCTGGTAACAAGCAAGATGCCGATTGATATCAGCATCACGCCGGTTGCCAAAATGCCGCCACGCACTAAGAAGCTTTGGATGCGCGCACTGATATTGAGGTAGTGCAAATCGCCGTTTTGCTCCAAGATGATGCGCGCATCTTCGTACTGGCGCGTCCATCCCTTGACGACCAAACCTGGCACCAAAGGGATACTTTTAAGGATTCGGTTAAACCGCATGACCCGCTGGTAAATTAGGCCGCAGGTAAGGTACCGACTTGAATCGCAGGACCGTCAGCGTTTTGGCTGAGCGTACCTTCGATTTCGCCACCCTTTTCGATTTCGATTTCAGCGTACTGCACCTTGCCGGCGATCTTGCCAGTGGCGCGCACGATCAAACTCTTTTCGCTGATGATGGTGTTGTGCAGCTGTCCACGCACGTCGATCACCTTGGCCGAGACGCGACCGGTGATGCGGCCGGTTGGGCCAATCAGCACCTCTTCTGCAGTCAAGTCACCTTCGATCACGCCATTGATGATGGCCTTGGATGGGACAGTGAAAGTGCCTTTGACGACAACGCCGTCGCCAATGACGACGCTTTCGAGTGATTCTGATTGGTTAGACATATGGACTCCTTGCACAAAATTTTAGCAAACAAAGTGCCAAAAATGCCTGATAGTTGATTTTTTTGTTGTTTAAATGTAAAAAAAAATCTATGCAAAGCATAGACTTAGGTGAATTTCTGAAGGTGCTTCCTAATCCTCGAGCACCCAACTTATTTACAAATCTAAAACCAAAGTGACCGACTTCGCGCGCGAGCAGCAAGGCGTAAATTGGTCATTTGCGTCTTGCCGTTCAAGGTGTAACGTCGTTTAGCTTGAATAAAGGGTACTTTAAACTGTCAACAATTTTGCGAGCCCCCACCAGGCACAAAGCCCTTGACAACTCGACTAGCCTCGACCAACTTCAAAGGGAACTTCTGATTCCTATTCCTAAAGGCCTAAAGGCGTATTAAATGACCTCCCCAAACTCCACCAAAGTCGGCCTTATCGGTTTAGGCGCCATGGGCTCCGGCATGGCTGCCTCTTTGCGCCGTGCGGGCTACGACCTGCATGTCTTCGATGTACGCCAGGAAGTCGCAGACACTTTTGCCAAAGATGGCGGCCGCGCCTGCAAAAGCGTCGCTGAACTCGGAGCAGCATGCGACGTGGTGGTGAGCGTCGTGGTCAATTCGGCTCAGACCGAAGCCGTGTTGTTCGGCCCCAATGGCGACGGTACAGGATGCGCCGCCAGTATGCGCACAGGTAGTGTGTTTGTGATGTGCTCCACCGTCGACCCTAATTGGTCGGTGGCCCTGGAGGCTAAGTTAGAAAAACTCGGACTTCACTATGTAGACGCCCCCATCTCCGGTGGCGCAGCCAAAGCGGCTAGTGGCGAGATGACGATGATGACGGCCGCTAAACAGGCCGCCTATGCGAAGTGCGAGGCCATGTTGCATGCGATGGCGGGCAAGGTCTACAAATTGGGCGACCATGCTGGGGCTGGGAGCAAAGTCAAGATCATCAACCAATTGTTAGCGGGCGTGCACATTGCGGCTGCCGCTGAAGCCATGGCGCTCGGTTTGCGCGAAGGCGTCAATCCAGATGCTTTGTACGATGTGATCACCCACAGCGCTGGTAACAGTTGGATGTTTGAAAACCGCATGGCCCACGTGCTAGCTGCAGACTACACGCCTCTATCTGCTGTTGATATTTTTGTGAAAGATTTGGGGCTTGTGTTGGACATGGCGCGCGCTAGTAAATTTCCGCTGCCACTTTCGAGCACTGCGCACCAAATGTTTATGCAAGCTTCGACTGCTGGTTTTGCCAAAGAAGACGACAGCGCAGTGATCAAAATATTCCCTGGCATTGAATTGCCGCAAGCGAAAAAATAAATGTCCAAACCTCCTCTACTAGGCTGCATTGCCGACGACTTCACTGGCGCTACCGATTTAGCCAACAACTTGGTTCGTGCGGGTATGCGCGTGGTCCAAACAATTGGTGTTCCTAATGCCCCCCTTTCGGCTGAAGTAGACGCCGTAGTCGTTGCTTTGAAATCGCGCACGATTGCGCCGCAAGATGCTATCGACCAATCGCTGCAAGCCTTGCAGTGGTTGCAAGGCCAAGGCGCCCAACAGATTTATTTCAAATATTGCTCCACCTTTGATAGCACGGCACAAGGCAATATTGGGCCTGTCACGGAAGCCCTGATGCATGCGCTGCAAACTGACTTCACTATCGCAACCCCTGCGTTTCCAGATAACGGACGCACGGTTTTTAAAGGCTATTTGTTTGTCGGCGATGTATTGCTCAACGAATCTGGCATGCAACACCATCCGCTCACGCCCATGACCGATGCCAATTTAGTTCGTGTG
>SYDB01000136.1 GCA_005786815.1 Burkholderiales bacterium | reverse complement strand
TTGCCGATACGCTGGCAAATGCCCGCAGCATTTATGAGGTGGCGCTGGCTAAAGGTTTGCCAGCATTGGTGGGACACCATCGCCGACATAACCCCATCATGCGGCAAGCCAAGTCCATCATGGATTCCGGCGTGCTTGGGCAACCCGTCAGCGTCACAGCTATGTGCACTGGGTTCAAAGACGACGACTATTTCAAAGCAGCATGGCGTCGTCAATCGGGTGGCGGTCCTGTGCTTATCAATCTGATCCACGATATTGATTTGATGCGAGTTTTGTATGGAGACATCGCTAGTCTGCAAGCCATGACGTCTAACGCCATTCGTGGACATGAAGTTGAAGACACCGCTGTGGTGATGATGCGCTTTGTCAATGGCGCACTTGGAACGGTTACCGTGTCAGATACGACGGTATCGCCTTGGAATTACGATTTATCTGCAAGAGAAACCGATAGATTTCCGCAACAAGATATCAACTCCCACTTTTTCTCTGGGACCCATGGCTCATTGACTTTGCCCAAATTGGAAGTGTGGAGTTATAAAGACCAACGCCATTGGGAAAAGCCGATCAGCGTAACGCGGACTGATCCGATGCGCTATTCACCGTATGAAGCGCAACTGAATAACTTCTTGGCAGTTATCGCTGGCAAAGAAAAACCTGTTTGCTCTGCCTTAGACGGTTTGCGTGCGTTGGAGGCCGCTTTGGCTGTGCGCGAATCTGCTGCTAGTGGGCGTGCTGTTCAATTGATTAGTAATTAGTACTTATAGTTATAGTTGTTATTTTTTAACCCAGGGCGCATTTAAAAAGGCGCTATTCCAACCACTCTTTTAGGAGATAGACACATGAAAAAACGTTCCACATTGAAAGTCGTTGCGGCTGCAACCATATTGGCATTAGCTGGATTGGCGCAAGCCCAGCAAACCATCAAGATCGCCAACATCGTTGAGCTTTCAGGCCCAGGCACAACGGCTGGCACTTTGTTTAAAAACGGTGTCGAGTTGGCGGTCAAAGAAATCAACGAAAACGGTGGCATCTTGGGCAAGAAGATCGAGAGCACGACTGTCGATACCCAAACCAATCCTGGCGTCGCCAAAGGTTTGACGCAAAAAGCAGTCGATGACGGCGTATTGGCTATTTTTGGCCCTGTCTATTCAGGTTCCATCATGGTGTCTATGGCTGAGAGCAAGCGTGGCGAAGTTCCTAACTTTACGGGTGGCGAAGCCGCCGCGATTACTCAGCAAGGCAATCCTTATGTATTTCGTACCGCTTTTGGTCAAAGTACATCCTTTCCAAAGTTAGTGAAATACATCAACACCAAAGCCAAAACACTCGCTGTCATTTATGTGAACAACGACTTTGGTAAAGGCGGTCGTGACACTTTGACCAAACTCATGACGGGTGGACCTACCCAAATCGTGGCCGATATTTCAACAGATGCGGGGCAAGTGGATTTTTCAGCCGCTGTGTTGAAAGCCAAGCAAAGCAATGCCGATGCGATCTTTGCGTATACCAACGAAGAAGAGTCAGCACGCCTATTGCGTGAGTTGAAGAAGCAAGGTTGGACCAAGCCGGTGATTGGTGAGACCACGCTGACTGGCCAAAAAGTGATCGAATTAGCGGGTGATGCTGCCAATGGTGCAGTGGCCCACGTGGGATTGACGGTGGATGCTCCCATCCCTGAAATGTTGAAATTCAAAGCCAAGTACTACCAAGCCTATGGAAGCATTTCAGACCACAACGGTATCAAGGGTTATACCGGCGTTTATGTGTTGAAGGCCGCGATTGAAAAAGCCGGAAAAATCGATCGTAAAGCAGTCGCAGACGCGCTCCGCGGCATACAAATCAGCGCTAAGAAACATCCTGGCGTGATCATGGATGTGTCTTTTGATGAAAAAGGCGACTTAGACCGTGAGAGTTTCTTAGTCGAGGTGAAAAACGGTCGCCAATCTGTCGTGTCTACTTTGCCTGCGCTGTCTAAGAAATAAACCGGTCTGATGACCGACTTTCTGCAACTCTTTTTCAGTGGCCTAGCCACTGGAAGTATTTATGCATTAGCTGCCTTAGGTTTTACATTGCTCTGGCAAGCCTCGGGGACGATTAACTTCGCCCAAGGTGAATTTGTCATGTTGCCTGCATTCATGATGATTGGATGTTTGCTGGCTGGCATGCCTTTGTTGGTGAGCTTTTGCGTGAGTTGTGTTTTGTCGGTCTTGGTTTTGGGTTGGTTGTTCAAGCGTGGATTGGTCGATCCTTTGTTTAAGTACGGGATGATGCCGATCGTCGTAGCGACTATCGGGTTGTCGATTGCCATGCGCAATGGGGTTCGCGCTGGTTTTAGCGCGGAGCCTCAACCGTTTCCCAATTTGTTTCCTGACGAAATTTACAACGTTGCTGGGGTAGTGGTGTCTGGAAGCGATGTAGGCACTTTTCTGTTTGCCATGGCACTGGTGCTTGTGACGCAAGCATTTTTGGCGAAGACTGTGACTGGCCGTGCCATGCAAGCAGTCGCGCAAAACACAGAGAGCGCCTCGGTGCTGGGCATCAATGTGCCACGCATGATTTTTTATACCTTTGCGATCAACGCACTGTTGGCCGCTGCGGCCGCTATTTTGGTGACGCCCACTTATCTTGCGAAATTCGATATGGGCGCATCGCTCGGAACCAAAGCTTTTTTTGCGGCCATCATCGGTGGGTTCAACAATTCACGTGGTGCTTTGTTGGGCGGATTGATCGTGGGTGTGTGTGAAAACTTGGCGGCTGCCTATATTTCATCCGCCTACAAAGACGCTGTGGCCCTGATTATTTTTATGGTGGTGATTTTGTTTAAGCCACAAGGCTTACTGGGCAAAAAAGTAGAGCGCAAGGTATGAGAAAACTTGCACTTTTCTCCATCTTGATGGGTTTGATTGCCTTGGTTTTTGTACCCACGTTATTGAAAAACCACGGGATCTATTTATTCACCTATTGGCTGATTTATGTCATCGCCGCTATGGGCCTTAACTTGACGGTGGGCTATGCAGGGCAAAAATCGCTCGGGCATGCTGCCTTTTTTGGAATTGGTGCTTACACCCTCGCCATCATGCTCAAGGCAGGTTTGAGTTTTTGGTTAGGGCTACCCATGGCAGCCTTAGGTTGTTTTGTCGTGGGATTGGCTTTGGGTTTTCCAGCCTTGCGCGTACAAACTATTTATTTGGCGTTTGCCACCTTGGGCTTTAACACAGCCATCTGGTTGGTGATGCGCAATGAAGAGTGGTTAACGGGCGGCACGTTCGGTATCAACAACATCGCACGTCCTGAAGCCTTTGGTGTCAGCTTTGATGGCAATTTGGCTTATTACTATTTGGTGTTGGGTATTGCGCTTTTATTGGCGGTCTTGTTATTAGGTCTATTGCGTTCACCTTGGGGTAAGGCGTTCACTGCTTTGCGCGATAACCCAATACGCGCCGAAAGTTTGGGCGTTGATATTCGTAACTACACCTTGTTGAGCTTTGCCATTGGTGCGGCTTATGCGGGTATCGCTGGGGCGTTGTTTGCTTCGTTGGTGCAATTTATTGACCCCTCTCCATTTAATGTGGAAGCCTCCATCATGATGTATCTGATGGTGGTAGTCGGAGGCCCCGGTTACTTCTTTGGCCCCATGATTGGTGCAGCGGTGGGTGTGATCTTGCCTGAGTGGCTGCGTTTTGCTCAAGCTTGGTATTTGTTTGTATTTGGAAGTGCCGTAGTTGTTTTGATGATTTGGTTACCAGACGGCCTGTTGAGTATTCCAGACCGTTTACGCGCCAAACGCCAATCGCATGAAGCATCTGCCCTACGTGCATCATCTGGCAAGCAGCAAGCAACACAAGGGGCGAAAGCATGACCTTGCCCCACAACCAGCCTGTGTTGAAGGTAACCGGTTTGAAGAAGGCCTATGGCGCAATTCAAGCCGTTGGTGGCGTATCGTTTGAAGTGCGTCCTGGCGAAATCTTTGGAGTCATCGGCCCCAATGGTTCTGGCAAAACGACTTTGTTCAACAGCATGTTAGGACAGATCACGCCAGACGAAGGTAAGATCGAACTCAATGGGCAAGACGTCACGACCTTAGGGCCGCTAGAACTCAATCGCTTGGGTGTGGGCCGCACCTTTCAGTCACTACAAGTGTTTGGCAAGATGACGGTGCGCGACAACTTGATTGTTGCTGCGCAAGAGCACCAAGGCAGTTTGTTCAGTCGTATGTTTGCGCCCGGTGATTCAGGTTTGGGTGGTAAGGCGGACGCATTGATCGAGCAATTCCATATCAGCCACGTAGCAGATAAAAAAGCCGGTGAACTGAGTTACGGACAACAAAAGTTGGTCGATATCGCCATGGCCTTTATGAGCGAGCCTGATTTAGTATTACTAGATGAGCCCTGCGCGGGTGTGAACCCTGCATTGGTCGGCGGAATTTCTAAGTTGTTGAAAGAACTCAACCAAACTCGCAAAGGCAGCTTTGTAGTGATCGAACACAACATGGACTTTGTGATGGCGCTATGCCATCGCATCATGGTGATGGTGGAGGGTGAAGTACTTGCCATTGGCACACCCGCGGAAATTCGTGCGAACAAACAAGTGCTCGACGCCTATTTAGGAAATTGACATGACCACTCCATGCATTGAATTCAAAGATGTAGTCGCGGGTTACAAAGACTTCATGATTCTCAACGACTTGTCGTTCAGCGTGCCTACTGGCTCTATCACCTTGTTGATAGGACCAAACGGGGCTGGTAAGTCGACTGTTCTCAAAACTTTGTTTGGTTTACTCACGCCCAAGCAAGGCCACGTTTACTTGAACGGCGAAGAGATTACAGGAGCTAGCCAAAAAGATTTGCTAGCAAAAGGCATTGCCTTTGTGCCGCAAGGGCGTAATTTGTTTGGTCAACTTTCTGTCTATGAAAACCTCGAGCTCGGTGGTATCACCATTGGCATGAAGACAACGCACGAGCGTATTCCTGAAGTATTGGAGTTTTTTCCGCGTGTGAAAGAACGTATGAACTCCGCGGCGTCTTCTTTGTCTGGCGGGGAACAAAAGCAGCTGGAAATCGGGCGTGCCCTGTTATTGCGTCCCAAGGTTTTGCTGATCGACGAGCCTTCTATTGGTTTGTCACCGATAGTCGTACAAGACGTTTTTAAGCTGTTGAGAAAATTGGTAGATCAAGGTACGACCATATTAATGGTGGAACAAAACGTCAAGAGCGCTTTGAAGTATTCCGATGAAGCAATTGCTTTGGAGTCTGGCCGCTTGGTCTTACACCAGTCTGCAGCCGAGATCTTGGCCGACCCCGAAATGGACCGTTTGTTTTTGGGTGCTAGCGTTAAGGTGTAGAAGTGCGCTTAGCAAAGGCTGATCATGCGCCAAAATGGCAAATGTCGGGGGTTTGAACGCGTTCTACCCCTTTTCTGATTTTTAAAGGCTTGTATTTATGAAAATTCTGATGCTCCATGGAATTAACCACGACATGTTTGGTAGGCGTGACCCTGCGCAATACGGCACGATCACCTTAGAGGAGATCAATGCCGGTTTACAAAAATTGGGCAAAGAATTGGGCGCCGAAGTGGAATGCTTCCAAACCAACCATGAAGGTGCGATGTGCGAGCGTATCCACAAAGGTTTCTTGGATGGTGTGGATGCCGTCTTAATCAACGCAGGTGCATGGACGCATTACAGCTTCGGCATTCGTGATGCTTTGGCGATATTGACGTGCCCGATTGTTGAGTTGCACATGTCCAATATCCATGCGCGTGAAGAATTCCGCCACAAGTCTGTTTTTGCTGAAATTGTCAAAGGCCAAATCTGTGGGTTTGGTGCAGACAGTTATTTATTAGCTTTGCGTGCCGCTGTATCGGCTGTAAAGGGTGCCAAGTAAAACATGACGATCAACGGCAATACTGAACTAATCGCACACATTGGGTATCCCACACACGCATTCAAGTCTCCGTCAATTTATAACCCGTATTTTGAACAGGCAGGTATAAATGCCATGGTTGTGCCTATGGGGTGTCAGGCGGAGCATTACCCTGCATTCTTAAAGTCAGTGTTTGACCTGACCAATATCCGTGGTGCATTGATCACCATGCCGCACAAGGTCACGACAGTGTCGTTGCTAGACGAAGTGACAGCGACTGTGAAAGTAGCAGGTGCATGTAATGCCGTGAAGCGCACCAGCGATGGTCGCTTGGTAGGAGATATGTTTGACGGCGCAGGTTTTGTGCGCGGTGTGCAACGCAAAGGTTTTGATCTTAAAGGTAAACGTGTTTTGGTGGTGGGCAGTGGTGGTGTAGGCAGTGCGATTGCCGCTTCGCTTGCAGCCACTGGCATCGCTGCAATTTCTTTGTTTGATGTCAATGCTGCATCCGCCCAAGCTTTGGGAGATCGCTTGCAGCAGCACTACCCCGCGATTGAGGTGCGTTGCGGATCGAATGACCCTGCTGGTCACGACTTGGTTGTCAACGCTACGCCCATGGGGATGAACGAAGGCGACCCACTACCTATGGACGTTTCGCGTATTTCGACTGATACTTTTGTGGGTGAAGTGGTAATGCGCACAGAAATCACAGCATTTCTGAAAGCGGCACAAGATCGCGGTTGTCGCGTGCAAGTAGGCTCAGATATGTTGTTTGAGCAAATCCCTGCTTATTTGGAATATTTCGGTTTTGCCACTACGACTGCAGAGAACTTACGCGAAGTGGTGCAATTCGTCTAGCACCCTAAAAAAGTGCAAGTGGTTGCACAATAACGTGCTGCATTGATCTCAAAAAACTTCCAAATCGAATACGTCAACACAAGGCTTAATTTTTATGCAACAACGTCAACTTGGCCCTTTCGCTGTTTCTGCCATTGGTTTGGGATGTATGAACTTGAGCCATGCCTATGGCACGCCCCCAACTGCTGAAGTGGGTGAGGCATTGATTCACAAAGCTTTGGATATTGGTGTCACGCTTTTTGATACAGCGGCTATTTATGGTTTTGGGGCCAACGAAAAATTAGTGGGCAAAGCTTTAAAAGCGCATCGCCAAAAAATTGCGCTGTGCAGCAAAGGCGGAATGGCGGGTGTCGAATTTCCAGACGGCGTAAAACGCGTGATCGACGGTAGACCCGAGACCATTCGCAAAAATTGTGAAGATAGTTTGAGCCGATTAGGCACCGATGTGATTGACTTGTATTACCTACACCGTTGGGACAAGAAAGTCCCGATTGAAGAGAGTGTGGGTGCCATGAGCGATTTAGTGCGTGCGGGCAAAGTCAGAACTTTGGGTTTGAGCGAAGTCTCTGCAAGCACTTTGCGCAAAGCACATGCAGTGCATCCCATCACGGCCTTGCAAACCGAATATTCTTTGTGGACGCGTAATCCTGAGATTGCAGTGCTGCAAGCCTGCAAAGAATTGGGCGTGACATTTGTGGCATTTAGCCCCGTTGCAAGAGGTTTTTTATGTGCTGGTGATTTGGCGATTGACCAATTTGCCGAAAAAGACATTCGCCGCACCATGCCGCGTTTTGCGCTAGACACCTTTGCTGCGAACTTGCCTTTGCGTAAAGCCTACCAAGCCTATGCGGCCAAAGTGGGTTGCACACCCGCGCAATTGGCGCTTGCTTGGTTGCTTCAGAAAGACAGCACGCTGATTCCAATTCCTGGTACGCAGAACATCGCGCATTTGCAAGAAAACATGCAATCCTTGGATGTGCACTTATCTGCCCAGCAGATGCAAGAGGTAGATGCTCTAGTAAATCAGCAGACGGTTAAAGGCCCTCGCTATAACGCGCAGAGCACGATTGAGGTCGATACTGAGGAGTTCTAAACCTTTTTACTTTTCGTGAACAGCAAAAGATAAATAAGCAGTTAAATAGTTTTTACTTTTCCGCGCCGCTCAAAAGAAAAACCCCGCAAGCTTTACACCTGCGGGGTTATTTGTTGCTGGTTAGATCTTGTTAGATCGTGTCAATAAAGCTGCGCAACTTGTCGCTACGGCTTGGGTGCTTCAATTTACGCAATGCCTTCGCTTCAATTTGACGGATGCGCTCGCGCGTGACATCGAACTGTTTGCCAACCTCTTCTA
>SYDB01000135.1 GCA_005786815.1 Burkholderiales bacterium | reverse complement strand
CCGGTAGCACGCGCTTTGCGATCTGTCATCACGCCTTTTGGCGTTGTCACGATAGCTACGCCCAATCCGTTCATCACGGTAGGAATGGCATCGCAGCCTTTGTACACGCGCAAGCCAGGACGGCTAACGCGCTCGATACGTTCGATCACTGGACGGCCAGCGTAATATTTAAGAGAAATCTCAAGTTCGCTTTTGCCAGCGTCTTGTTTGACTTGGAATCCGTCGATGTACCCCTCTTCTTTCAAGACTTGCGCGATGGCAATCTTGACCTTAGAAGAAGGCACCATGACGGTAGGTTTTGCCACCATTTGCGCATTGCGAATGCGTGTCAGCAAATCGGCGATTGGGTCACTCATGCTCATTGAATATCTCCTGCCCGATTACCAGCTGGCCTTGGTGATGCCGGGAATATTGCCTTGGAAGGCAAGTTCACGGATCTTGGCGCGGCCGAGGCCAAATTGGCGGAATGTGCCGCGTGGGCGACCGGTGATTTCACAACGGTTGCGTTGACGGGTGGGGTTTGCATTACGGGGTAGTTTTTGCAAGCCGAGACGTGCAGCTGCACGCTCTTCATCGCTGCGTTTTGCATCGCCTGCGATGGCTTTGAGTTCCGCATGCTTTGCTGCGTACTTTGCTACCAGTCTGTCGCGTTTGAGTTCGCGTTCGATCAAAGCTACTTTAGCCACGTGTCACCTCAGTTCTTGAACGGGAAACGAAAGCCAGCGAGAAGTGCTTTGCACTCGTCGTCTGTTTTGGCTGTCGTGGTAATGCTGATGTTGAGGCCGCGCAGTGCGTCGACTTTGTCGTACTCAATCTCAGGGAAAATGATTTGCTCTTTCACGCCGATGTTGTAGTTACCGCGGCCATCAAAGGCACGACCGGAAATACCACGGAAGTCACGCACGCGGGGCAACGCGATGGTCACGAAGCGGTCGAGGAATTCGTACATCTGCACGCCACGCAAAGTGACCATGCAACCAATCGGTTGTTGCTCGCGGATTTTGAAACCAGCGATCGCCTTCTTAGCCTTGGTCACCACGGGCTTTTGGCCTGCAATTTTGGCCAAGTCGCCGACAGCGTTGTCCATGACCTTTTTATCGGCTACGGCTTCGCTAACACCCATGTTCAAGGTGATTTTGGTTAAACGCGGCACCTGCATAGGTGACTTGTAGCCAAATTTAGCTGTCAACTCAGGAACGAGCTTTTCGCGGTAGTGTTGTTGTAAACGTGCCATGTTTATGCCACCTTAATTTCTTCGCCGCTGGACTTGAAGACGCGCACTTTGCTGCCGTCAGCCAGGACCTTGATGCCCACGCGGTCTGCACGACCGGTTGTGGCGTTGTAGATAGCCACGTTGGACTGGTGAATCGGCATGGTTTTTTCAACGATGCCACCTTGCGAACCCGCCATGGGGTTGGGTTTGGTGTGTTTTTTCACCAGATTGATGCCTTCAACCAACAAGTGGCTGTCGTCTTTGCGCAGCGACACAACGCCGCGCTTTCCCTTGTCACGTCCTGCGAGAACGATGACTTGGTCGCCTTTACGAATCTTGTTCATGGGCCAGTCCTTACAGAACTTCAGGAGCCAAAGACACGATCTTCATGAACTTCTCAGTACGCAATTCACGCGTAACTGGGCCGAAGATGCGGGTGCCAATAGGCTCCAACTTTGCATTGAGCAACACGGCTGCGTTGCCATCGAATTTGACAAGCGAGCCGTCGCCACGGCGGATGCCTTTGGCAGTACGCACCACTACTGCGCTGTAGACCTCGCCTTTTTTGACGCGGCCACGCGGAGCGGCTTCTTTAATGCTCACTTTAATGATGTCGCCAACGCTTGCGTAGCGACGCTTGGAGCCGCCGAGCACCTTGATGCACAAAACAGATTTAGCACCCGTGTTGTCGGCGACGTCTAACCGAGATTCAGTTTGGATCATTTCTTGTATTCCCAACTTGCACCAGTTTTTTGGAAATCCCAGTAAAACTGGTACTTGACAATAAAACCTGGTCAGTCTTGGGCCCGTCATCCACACCACGAACCACTCGTGACGCTTCAACTTGGGGCAGATAACTCCGCTTTTGTAGCGGAGCCACAGATTATGGCATGTTTTTATGGCCTACGTCAACAATGCCTCTTAACCGCCACAAGTTGTTGTAAATCTCAGACAATGGCAGCAAACCCAATCGGCGCATCTCCAGACCTCCTAAGCTTCTAGCGGCTTCCGAATTTTTGCACTTAAAAATGTCCGTCTTCTTTTTCTCTCGATATATATGACCGCCTCGCGTAAACCCGCTTCGTTGACAGCCACCCAAGAGGCCCCCGTGCCGCACATCGCCTTTATTGGAGGCGGCAATATGGCGAGCGCCATCATCGGCGGGCTGGCCAAGCATGGGGTTTCACCTGCAAATTTGACGGTGGTAGAGCCTTTTGAAGCGTCGCGCGACGCCCTGCGCGCCCAATTCAATGTGGGCGCCATACCGCAAGCTGACACATCTTTAGAAAATGCAGATTTGGTTGTATGGGCCGTCAAACCCCAAAACTTGCGTGAAGCTGCGGGTCAAGCTGGCCCGTTTTGTAAAGATGCACTGCATTTGAGCGTGGCGGCAGGCATACGCAGCGACAGCTTGGCCCAATGGCTGGGCACGCAACGTATCGTGCGCGCTATGCCCAACACTCCAGCCTTGGTGGGATTGGGACAAACAGGCTTGTTTGCAAGGTCTGGCGTTTCAGACAACGACAAAGCCTGGGTCGAATGGCTAGTCGCTAATATGGGACAATTTTTGTGGGTCGGCGAAGAGGCGCAATTAGATGCTGTCACAGCGGTTTCGGGCTCTGGCCCAGCCTATGTTTTCTACTTTATCGAAGCCATGGAGAAAGCCGCAATAGAGATGGGCATGTCGCCAGACCATGCCAAGCAACTCGCCATTGGCACATTTGTAGGCGCGAGCCAGTTGGCGCAAAGCGCGCAAGAACCTGTCTCGGTATTGCGGGAACGCGTCACATCCAAAGGCGGCACCACCCATGCAGCGATCACGGCTATGCAATCCGCCCAAGTCAGCGCGTTGTTTCAAGACGCCATCAAGGCTGCGCAAGCGCGCGCGCAAGTCTTAGGCGATGAATTTGGCAAAAACGATTAAGCGAGAATGACCATATTATTTTTTTGACGCAATCGAACCATGCACAAGCTTCTTCTAATTCTTCTCGCCTCAACCTCTTTTGCTTTGTCTACAGGGGCATTTGCCCAAACTTCGACACCGACACAGCCCAATGCGCAGCCAACTGCTCAGGCTTCTCCTTCGGGGGCCAACCCAGATAAAACCGCAGCCCCCGAACAAAGCAAGGCCAACAAAAAAAGCAAAAAGAAAAAACTCAAAAAGAAAAAGGCCCGTAACGCCAAAGCGAAGCTATAACTACTTAGCTCACCACAAGGCTTGCATAACTAAGGCGCCGTAAAACATATAAGGCATGAGCGCGAAACCCACCGCGATACCCGCAAAAACCGTTGCGCCTAGCCAGTGGTTCATCCTAAATGCCTTGAAACACCCCTCGCGGGTTCTGTTTCTAATCAGTTGAAAGTGCCACGCCACTTGCGCAGTAGCAACTAAAAGTGACATGCCCCAGGGCCATCCAAACGCTTGTTCTTGCAAAAGCGCCCACCACCCGCCCAAAAATACTGCGTAGAAGCCCATCACAGCCAGAATGTCGAATCGTCCTAAAGTGATTGCCGAAGTTTTCATACCGATGCGTAAATCGTCGTCTCGGTCGACCATGGCGTATTCGGTGTCGTAAGCCAAAACCCAAAACAGGTTGAAGGCTAGCAAGGCCCAAGCTTGCCAAGGCACGCACTCCGTCATGGTGCTTATGGTGAGTTCATGCCATGCCAATCCCGCGCCTTTGACGGCGGCAAACGCCATCGGAATGCCAAAGCTAAACGCCACACCAAGAACTGCTTGTGGCATAGACACCACGCGCTTGGCGTAGGGATAAAACAAGGTCACAGCTAAGGCTACAAAAGACCAAGCCACAGCCGCAGGGTTGGTGGTGAGCACCAAGCCAAATGCCATCAAGGCCAAGACCGCTCCAACGGATAAAGCTTCGCGCACCGACACAGCCCCTCGGGTGACGGGCCGCTGGGCTGTGCGTTTGACGTGCTTATCGAACTCGCGGTCTGCTACATCGTTGATGCAACAACCCGCGCTGCGCATCAGAATGGTTCCCGCTACAAATACGCTCAGTAAGTGCCAGCCTGGCCAACCGCCTGCGGCGATCCAAAGGCCTGATAGCGAAGGCCATAAAAGCAACAACCAACCCGCGGGTCGGTTCCAACGAATCAAATCGAGATAGAGAAGCCAACGCGGTTCCATAGCTTTAAGACAAACGCGTCAAACCAGCCAATTCGCAAGCGTAGACCGCATTACGAAGGGCAGCAATCGCTTCATAACGGGTGAAACTGCGCCGCCATGCCAACACCACGCGCCGCTTGGGAGGTTCGCCACCGCCGTCGTCAGTGATGGGCAAAAACCGCACATAGGTTTCTTCGTTCTTTTTACGCTTGGTCGCGTTATTCAATGCATCTTTGGGCACACTGGAGCGGGGCACCAACGTCACGCCCATGCCTGCCGCCACCATGTGTTTGATGGTCTCTAGGGAAGAGCCCTCAAAGCTTTTTTGTATGCCGGCAGCGTTGGTAGAAAACCTAGCGAACTCTGGACACACCTCCAACACATGGTCACGAAAGCAGTGGCCGTTTCCAAGCAACAACATGGTCTCGTTTTTCAAAGCGGTGGCGCTGACTTCTTTGAGTGCCGCTAGCGGGTGGTTGCTTGGCACGGCCGCCATAAAAGGCTCGTCGTACAAAGGCGCGGTGGCCAAGCCGGCGTCTGGAAAAGGCTCGGCCAAGATGGCGCAATCGATCTCGCCAGTGCGCAACATCTCTAACAACTTAACGGTGAAGTTCTCGAGCAACATCAACGGCATTTCTGGAGACTTTTGAATCACGTTGCGCACCAAATCTGGTAACAAATAAGGCGCGATGGTGTAGATCACCCCAAGCTTCAAAGGCCCAGCCAATGGGTTTTTGCCACGCTTGGCGATTTCTTTGATGTTGGCGGCTTGCTCTAAAACGCTTTGCGCTTGGCGCACGATTTCTTCGCCCAAATCGGTGACAGCAACTTCGTTGGCGCTGCGCTCGAACAACTTGACGTCGAGTTCTTCTTCGAGTTTTTTGATCGCCACTGACAAGGTGGGCTGCGACACAAAGCATGCATCGGCCGCGCGGCCAAAGTGCTTTTCGCGGGCGACGGCCACGATGTATTTGAGTTCGGTCAGGGTCATGGGGTCACACTTTCAAGAAGTCTGATTTTCCACCCAACCAACGCCGCACATGCCGCTCGGCAAGTTCTGGGTGTTGGTCGAGCATGCGGGGGGCTAGTGCTCTGGCCCATTCCAACAGTTCTATGTCCACCGCCAAATCAGCAAAGCGCAGCATGGCGGCGCCAGACTGCCGCGCCCCTAAAAACTCTCCAGGCCCACGGATTTCCAAATCGCGTCTGGCAATCTCAAAGCCATCCGAAGTCTCGACCATGGCCATTAATCGTTCACGCGCTGTTTCGCTCACGCGGCCGCTCTCTCCTGTGGCGTACATCAAGACACAGGCGGATGCTGCAGCGCCGCGCCCTACACGGCCTCTGAGTTGGTGAAGTTGTGAAAGTCCGAATCGCTCCGCGTG
>SYDB01000134.1 GCA_005786815.1 Burkholderiales bacterium | reverse complement strand
TGCTTTCGCGAAGGTCCGAATTTTTTAACGATTGACCCAGATGAGTGCATCGACTGTGCAGTCTGCATTCCAGAGTGCCCCGTCAACGCGATTTATGCAGAAGAAGACGTTCCAACTGACCAGATGCATATGACAGCGCTGAACGCAGAGTTGTCCCTAATTGGCTGGCCAAGCATTACCAAGCGCAAAACACCTTTACCAGATGCAGACGACTGGAAAGAACGCACCGGCAAACTTGCTGAGTTAAAGCGCTAAAAACGCAAGCGCATTCAAATCCATGCGCATGATTGAAACCGACGCTGTCATAATTGGTGCCGGACCAGTCGGCTTATTCCAAGCCTTCCAACTGGGGCTTCAAGATATTCGATGCCATATCGTCGATGCGTTGCCGCATGTCGGCGGTCAATGCCAAGAACTCTATGCAGATAAACCTATCTACGACATACCTGGCGTTCCTGTGTATTCTGGCGCCGAGCTGATCGCCAATCTTCAAAAACAAGTCCAACCTTTTCAGCCAACATTGCACTTGGGCCAACTGGTTGCTGAATGCAAAACACAAGCTGATGGCCGCTTTGCATTAACCACGAATATTGGCGCTCAGTTTCTTAGTAAAACCGTTTTTATCGCAGCGGGTGTAGGCGCATTTCAACCACGCCCTTTGCTGGTGGCAGGCGCTGCAGAACTAGAAGGCCAATGCGTGCATTACGCTAAGCCTAATGCACTCGACCTATCAGGCAAAGATATTTTGGTAGTGGGGCAAGATGCTGATGCGATTTCTACAGCACTTTCTCTTGCTCAATCTAGCCCCGCGCCTAAAAGCGTCACATTGATGCACAGGCGTGATGTGTTTGATGCCCCTGTCGAACGCGTGCAATCCATGCGCGATGCTGTCGCTTCTGGCAAGTTGCACCTGCAAATTGGCCAATTAACTGCCTTCAATACCAATCACGGAGTTTTGCAAAGTGTGACAATTGCGACTTCCACTGGCGAATCCATAGACCGACCCATGCATCACATCGTGGCTTTTTTGGGTATATCACCCAAGCTAGGCCCCATAGCCCAATGGGAACTTGCCATGCAACGCAAGCAACTTGAGGTCAACACTGAGAATTTTTCTACCTCGACAAAAGGTATTTTTGCCGTAGGCGATATCAATACCTATCCAGGTAAAAAGAAATTAATTCTGTGTGGTTTTCATGAAGCCACGCTAGCGGCATTTGGTGCAGCAAATATCGTCTACCCAAATCGCAATACGCCTTTGCAATACACCACCACATCTACTGCCTTACACCGTTTACTTGGCGTCTTGGGCAAAGATTAAAAAGCATTAATTGGCATTAATTGGGGTCAGAACCTAATTAATTTATAAATTTCTTAGTTCTGTTTTGCCATATCGGCTTGATAGCGCGCCTTAGTAGCTGCATCCATAGGATACAAACCCGGAAGTGGAACACCCTTCTCCACCTCAGACATGATCCAACCTTCCATGCGCTCTTGCTCTGGACCTTCTTTGAGCATGGCGTCTAGCAATGCGGCTGGTATCAATACAGCGCCATCGTCATCCACGACGATCACATCGCCTGGAAAAACCGCCACGCCACCGCAAGCAATAGGTTTTTGCCAATCCACAAACGTTAAGCCAGCCACCGATGGAGGCGATGCCACGCCGTTGCACCAGACGTTCATTCCGGTACCTAGAACACCGGCCGCATCACGCACCACACCGTCAGTGATCAAAGCAGCGACACCGCGCTTGACCATACGTGCACACAAGATGTCACCAAAAATACCTGCATCTTGTACGCCCATTGAATCTACAACAGCGATACAACCAGCTGGCATATCTTCAATCGCAGCGCGGGTTGAAATGGGAGACGCCCACGATTCAGGCGTTGCCAAATCTTCTCGTGCAGGAACAAAGCGCAAAGTAAATGCTCTGCCCACCAAACGAGGCTGACCTGAACGAATAGGCTTGGTGTTACGCAACCACACATTACGCAAACCTTTTTTTAACAACAAGGTGGTCAGTGTGGCGGTGGTTACTCTAGAAAGAATATCAATCGCTTCTTTAGAGAGCGTAAGCTTTGTGTAGTCAGTCATATTTACTTTGCTAAGCCAATTTCAGCCAATCGACGCGTTTGTCGTTTCACTAAGCGGTCCAAGTCAGCAAGGTCTGCAGATGAGAGCTTAGGGCCAGGTTTACGAATTGCAGCGCTAGCAATCACACCCCGTTGCGCTAACAAGTGTTTGCGAACGGCCAAGCCAATACCGGCTTGTTGTTCATAGCGCGACAATGGCAAGTAAGCGTCAAATAGATCATGTGCACGCTCAACATCACCAGCCGCATGAGCCCGCACCACATCGACCATCATCTCGGGATAAGCGAATCCCGTCATAGCACCATCTGCGCCACGCGAGAGCTCTTCTGGCAAGAACAAACCGCCACCATTACCCGTCAAAATCGAAATACGCCTTGCATCGCCTTTGTCGCTAGCAGCGCGATAAGCAGACATCTTTGCCAATCCAGGGCAGTCTTCATGTTTCAACATCACACATGTAGGCGAATTTTTAATGATGCGCAAAATAACAGATGCCGACATTTGCACGCCAGTAGAGACTGGATGGTCTTGCAACACCCAAGGCACATCAGGCCCTAAAGTTTCGCTGACCATATCAAAGTAGCTGACGATTTGATCATCTGTTTTTACAGTCGGTGGCGGCGCGACCATCACCCCTGATGCGCCCAAATCCATCACGCTTTGCGTGAGCTCTTTCATGGGTGCAAAGCCTGCAGCTGATGCTCCCACCACGACTGGCACACGGCCCGTAACCCGCGCAAGCACTTGTTTTACATAGGTGCGTGATTCTTCTGCCGTGAGTTTGGTGGCTTCTCCCATGATGCCGAGTACGGTCAATCCTGTTACGCCAGCTTCTAAACAAAAGTCCACCATACGGTCAGTGCTGGGCAAATCTAAGGCACCTGCATCGGTGAAGGGTGTGACGGTAATAAGGTATACGCCCTTAGCTGTGGCGTCTAATGTTCTCAAATCGAACTCCGGGAAGTTTTAAAACGGATAAATTGCACAGTCATAGCGACAAGGACCAATCCAAACCCAGTGAAATCGGCAACAGCACCTGGGTACACCAACGCAAAGCCCGCCACGATAAACATCGACCGCTCAACAAACGTGGTTTTTAATAAAGCCCAGCCTTGAAAACCCACCGCCAATGAAGCGATGCCTACCGCGCAAGTGGCAGTGACTTGCGCAATAGATGCCCAGTCTGCATCGGCCAAAGCTTTGGTTGATCCCATCAATAACAAGCCCTGACCACTGGGCTCGAGGACAAACATAAACGGAACCAAGAAAGCCGGAATGGTGTATTTCCAACTTTGTAAAGTAGTTTTATAGGGGTCGCCGCCTGTAATTGCTGCCGCTGCAAATGGGGACAGCGCGGTTGGCGGAGAAACTTCAGACAGCACAGCGTAATAAAAGATGAACATGTGTGCAGCAAAGTCGGGAACCCCCAATTTGATTAAAGCAGGGGCCGCTATCACTGCACAAATAATGTAGGAGGCAGTCACAGGGACTGCCAATCCCACAATCCACACCACCAAGGAGGTAAAGATCGCCGTAAGTAGCAAAGAGCCCCCTGCGTAATCAATGACGATAGAGCTGAACTTCAAACCTAAACCTGTCAGGGTCACTACGCCCACAATGATGCCGGCACCTGCGCATGTTGCAGCAACATTCAAAACTCCCACTGAGCCGCCTTCCATCGCTTTCATAAAAGGTGACTTCAAAATCAATGGCCAAAACGAACCTTTGCCTTGAAACAAGTCATACGAGATCAAAGCGCAGTCGCGTCGTAAGAAGCTAGTCAAGAATGAAACGACTGTTGCCCAAAAAACAGAGAGCACGGGAGAGAAGCCCCACATCATGAAAAAGATGATCGAGACCAGTGACAAAAAGTGGAAGCCGTAATTTTTGGTTAAGTTCCACACCGTGTCCACTTTGTCAAAAGCGGTTTCACCCATGCCGTATTTACGGGCATCGATTTCCACCATCAAGAACAACGCCAAATAAAACATGCAGGTCGGTATGACCGCCATCAACAACACGTCGAGGTAAGAGATTTTTAAAAACTCTGCAATTAAAAACGCAGCTGCGCCCAACACCGGTGGCGAAATAATCGCGCCCAAACCGCCCGCAGCCAACAAACCACCGGCTGCATTGCGTTCATAGCCAGCTTTCGCGAGCATGGGGTAGGCCACGGATCCCAAGGTCACCGTGGTCGCTACACCCGAACCAGATGGACCTCCTAAAAGAAACGATGCCAAGACAACCGTACGGCCAGCACCCGTAGGTTTGCCACCCATGGCTGAAAAAGAAAAATCGATATAGAACTTACCCGCTCCTGAATACTGTAAGAAAGCACCGAAGATGGTGAACAAAATAATCAAAGAGGACGACACATCGACTGCCACGCCATAGATGCCCTCTAGCGTCATGTACATCACGCCCACCAAGCGTCCAACGGAATAGCCTTTGTGCGTCCAAGGTGCAGGTAATAACGGGCCATACAGCGCATACAAAATAAAGCACATCGTGATGATGGGCATGATCCAACCATTGGTGCGTCGCATCGCTTCCATCACCATCACGATCAAGGCGATGCCCAACACCACATCCCAAAAGTCAGGTAAGGTATTGCGGTCGGTGAAATCGTCACCGCCCAAAATTAAATACACCACCACCGCGATGGAGAGTAAGGCTGCTAGCCAATCCCACCACATGATGCGGTGGCGGTATTTGCTCGCAATGGGGAACATTAAAAAGCACAAGACCAGCACAAAGCCCACATGCACCGGCCTTAGGGTTTGCGTAGGAACGATGGCATAGGCGGTGTAGAGGTGAAAAACCGACATCACCACCGCCAAGGTGGTGACTAAAACACCCAGCCAACCCCTTAACTTATTGGCAGCCCCTTCTTCGGCTTCAATAAACTCTTCCGCTTTTTTAAGAGCTTGTTCGCTAATCACCACCTGTTGATCACGAATGGCACCTGACGCGGTGGAAGAGACAGGCGTATCGCTCATCAGTTGAGCTTGATGCCTTTTTCAGCGAAGTACTTAATAGCACCTGGGTGAAATGGAATGGGCGAAGCTGCATTTGTTTGATTCGTCAACTTGAAGTTCATGGCTTCCTTGTGGACTGCTATCAAATCATCGCGCTTGTCAAAAATAGTTTTCACGATGTTGTAGGCAGTCTTTTCATCCATCGTCTCGTGGGCTACCAAAATATTCATCACCGTAGCCTGTTTGTTGTCGGTGTCCATACCGCGATAAATATCTTTGGAAATAACATCTTCAACATATAGATTGCCGTATTTTTTGTTCATTGCAGCAACAACTTCCGCATGGTCAACCATTTTGATCTTTGTACCAGGGGTGTTGGCTAAATCTGTGACAGCAGCTGTAGGTAAACCACCCACCCAAAAAAACGCATCAATTTTCCCGTCCTTCATG
>SYDB01000133.1 GCA_005786815.1 Burkholderiales bacterium | reverse complement strand
GTAGTAACTGACGAAATATTCAACCGCGTTCTTAGGGAAAAATTCGCGGAATTCGCTGTAGAGCTGGGCGGCCAAAGTTTTGTTGGGCGCAAATATGATGGCGGGACGGCCCATGCGGGCAATCACATTGGCCATGGTGAAGGTTTTGCCAGAACCCGTCACACCCAACAGGGTTTGAAAGACTTCGCCGTCGTTGATGCCTTCGACCAGTTCGTTGATAGCCGTGGGTTGGTCGCCTGCTGGCAAGTAGGGCTGAAACAGCTCGAAGGGTGAACCGGGGTAGCTGACGAAGGAAGCCATTTGCTGGGCGCTTAAAATATAGGGAAAACGCGTAAGCCTACCTCAGTCTGCGCCTTGTCCCCTCCAACTTCCCTTTTTACCCCGTTCAAGGACCCACGATGTCACTGTTTACCGCTGTCGAAATGGCACCCCGCGACCCAATTTTGGGCCTCAACGAACAATTTGCCGCCGACACCAACCCCAATAAAGCAAACCTAGGCGTCGGCGTGTACTTTGACGACAACGGCAAATTGCCACTTTTAGAGTGCGTACAAGCCGCCGAAAAAACCATGATGTCGCACCCCAGTGCGCGCGGCTACTTGCCGATTGACGGCATTGCAGCATATGACACAGCCGTTAAACATTTGGTGTTCGGCGCAGGTTCAGAGCCCGTTACCTCAGGCCGAGTGGCCACAGTGCAAGGTTTGGGCGGCACAGGCGGTTTGAAGGTCGGTGCTGATTTTCTGCGCCACTTAAACCCCAAAGCCAAGGTTTTAATTTCTGACCCTAGCTGGGAAAACCATCGCGGCTTGTTCACCAATGCGGGTTTCACGGTTGAGACTTACGCCTACTACGACGCTAGCAAAAAAGACATCAACTTTGACAGCATGCTCGACTCACTGAATGCGGCGCCAGCTGGCACGGTAGTTGTGTTGCACGCTTGCTGCCATAACCCAACTGGCTACGACATCACCCCCGAGCAGTGGGACAAAGTGGTCGACGTGGTCAAAACCAAAAACCTCACTGCATTCTTAGACATGGCCTACCAAGGTTTTGGCCACGGCATACAAGAAGACGGCGCAGTGATTCAAAAGTTTGTCGCTGCCGGTTTGAATTTCTTTGTGTCGACCTCTTTCTCGAAAAGCTTTAGCCTGTATGGTGAGCGCGTAGGCGCATTGAGCGTGGTGTGTAAGGACAAAGAAGAATGCGGCCGCGTCTTGAGCCAACTCAAAATCGTCATTCGTACCAACTATTCCAACCCACCTATCCACGGCGGCGCAGTTGTCGCGGCCGTCTTGGGTAACCCCGAGTTGCGCGCATTGTGGGAAAAAGAATTGGGCGAGATGCGCGTGCGTATCAAAGCCATGCGCCAAAAGATGGTCGACGGCCTGAAAGCCGCTGGTGTGAAACAAGATATGAGCTTTATTACCCGCCAAATCGGCATGTTCAGTTATTCAGGCCTGACCAAAGACCAAATGGTGCGTCTGCGCAATGAGTTTGGTGTGTATGGCACCGACACAGGGCGTATGTGCGTGGCAGCTTTGAACAGCAAGAATATCGACCACGTTTGCGCATCGATCGCCAAAGTCGTCCAGTAAATTGGGGGACAGCCCCCAATTTAAGTTCATATTGCACTGTTATATTGCACGGGCAACTTTTTGAGAGAACTCTCGCATGCTTTATAAAATTTTTGAATCCCAACGCACTTTGATGGAGCCATTTGCTGATTTTGCGCAGGCCACTGCCAAGCTCTACAGCAATCCCATGTCTCCGTTTAGCAAGACGTCTTTGGGTCAACGCGTATCAGCTGGATACGACTTGATCTACCGCTTGGGCAAAGATTATGTGAAGCCAGAGTTCGGCATCAAATCCATCGATGTCGATGGCGTAGAAATCGCTATCCACGAACGCATCGAGATGAACAAACCTTTTTGCGAATTGCGCCGTTTCAAACGTTTTTCCGACGACACCAAGACGCTCGCCAAGATCAAAGGGCAACCTGTTGTTTTGATCGTTGCTCCGCTCTCTGGCCACTATGCCACGCTTTTGCGCGATACCGTCAAAACCATGCTCAAAGAGCACAAGGTCTACATCACCGACTGGCGAAATGCGCGTTTGGTGCCTTTGAGTGAAGGTGAGTTCCACTTGGACGACTATGTGAACTACGTCCAAGAGTTCATCCGCTATTTGCAAGACCACTATGGCAACTGCCATGTCATCAGTGTTTGCCAACCAACGGTGCTAGTTTTGGCTGCAGTTTCTTTGATGGCTTCACGCGGTGAAAAAATACCGCTCAGCATGACCATGATGGGTGGCCCGATTGATGCAACCAAGTCTCCTACCGCTGTAAACAACTTGGCTATGAACAAGAGTTACAACTGGTTTGAAAACAATGTGATTTACCGAGTGCCAGAAAACTTCCCAGGTGCAGGCCGTCGTGTTTACCCAGGCTTCTTACAACACAGTGGCTTTGTGGCGATGAACCCAGACCGCCATCTGAAAAGCCATTACGACTATTTCAAAGACTTGATCAAAGGCGACGACGCCAACGCTGAAGCCCACCGCCACTTCTACGACGAGTACAACGCGGTACTCGACATGGACGCCGACTATTACTTGGAAACCATCAACACAGTGTTTCAAGAATTCAAACTCGTGCGTGGTACTTGGGAAGTCAAGTCACCCGAGGGCGTGATGGAGTTGGTGCGTCCTCAAGATATTCGTAATATCGGATTGATTACTATCGAGGGTGAGTTGGACGATATTTCAGGCTCTGGCCAGACCCAAGCTGCGCACAAATTGTGTACCGGCTTGCCACGTGAAATCATGGACCATTTGGAAGTCAAAGGTGCTGGCCACTACGGTATTTTTAGTGGTCGCCGTTGGCGCGATGTGGTGTATCCCATAGTCAAAGAATTCATTGCGCGTCACAACAAGGCCCACCCCGCTAGCGCCAAAGCCACCAAGCCCAAGCTTGCAAAAGCAGCGACTAAAAGTGTTGCCACTAAACACGCCACTGTTAAATCATCTCCCTCTAAGGCTTCTGCCAAAAAAGCCTCTCGATCAGCCAAGTGAGTCTGGTCGAGCGCATTCTTGACGCCCTGCCGCAAACGCAATGCACGCGTTGCGGTTATCCCAATTGTTTGCAATACGCGAAAGCTATTGCCAACGAAGAAGCTGCCATCAACCAATGTCCTCCCGGAGGGGCTGAAGGCATTGTTCGCTTAGCAGCTATTACGGGTAAAGCGAAAGTTTCTCTCAACCCAGACAACGGCATTGAAGCTGCGCGCACCCTCGCGGTGATTGATGAAGATTGGTGCATTGGTTGCACGCTCTGCATCGATGCCTGCCCTACCGACGCGATTGTCGGTAGCAACAAACGCATGCACACCGTCATAGAACCCTATTGCACAGGCTGCGAGTTGTGTATTCCTGTTTGCCCTGTCGACTGCATCGCGCTAGAGCCTGTAGACGCAAATCTCACTGGCTGGCAAGCATGGTCACAGGATTTAG
>SYDB01000132.1 GCA_005786815.1 Burkholderiales bacterium | reverse complement strand
GGATGTGGATCAAACTCTTGACGGTCCCCTATCGCTTTTTATTCCCAGCCATCGTATTATTTTGTGCCATTGGTGTTTACTCCACTAACAACAATACGTTTGATATTTGGATGGTCGCCGCCTTCGGTTTGGTTGGTTATGTATTTCTGAAACTTGGGGTAGAACCAGCCCCGTTGCTGCTGGGTTTTATTTTGGGCCCTATGATGGAAGAGAACTTGCGGCGTGCGCTATTGCTCTCTCGTGGTGACTGGTTTGTGTTTGCGACCCGACCCTTGTCTGCTAGTTTGTTGGGGGCCGCACTGGTCCTGCTCGTTATAGTGTTGCTACCATCTATTCGAAACAAACGCGCCGAGGCGTTTGTCGAAGATTAAGCTTTGTTTCATTGAAACATAACGGCACCTTCGGGTGCCGTTTCTTTTGTGGAAAAAATCATGCAGTTTGATTACAACAACCCCTATACCTCCACCCGTTTACCTGTTTTCGCACGCAATGTAGTGTCTACTTCGCACCCGTTAGGTTCGCAAGCTGGATTGCGTATGCTGTGGCAAGGCGGTAATGCCGTAGACGCTGCCATTGCAGCGGCCGCCATGATGACCGTGGTGGAGCCTGTCAGCAATGGCTTGGGTTCTGACGCCTTTGGTTTGATTTGGGATGGCAAAGCATTGCATGGTTTGAACGCTTCTGGTCGAGCGCCTCAAGCGTGGACGCCTGCTTATTTTCAAAATAAATACGGCAAAGACACCTTGACACCACCGAAGCGTGGCATGGACTCCATCACTGTTCCGGGTGCAGTGGCATCTTGGGTGGCCATGCACGAGCGTTTTGGCAAGCTACCTTGTGAAGATGTGTTGCAACCCGCTATTGAAATTGCAGAGCGCGGCTATTTGTTGCCTGTTGTGGTGCAACAAAAATGGGCAGCTGCAACACCCGAGTTACAAGGTATACCTGGTTTTAAAGAAGGCTTTTTGCCTTGGGGTCGTGCGCCAAACGTTGGTGAGCTCTTTAAGTTCACATCGGCTGCCAAAGGATTACGCGCGATTGCTAAAAGCAAAGGTCAAGCGTTTTATGGCGGTGAAATTGCGCAAGCGATTGAAAAGTTTTCTAAAGCGCATGGCGGCAGCCATACTGCCAAAGACTTCGAGAATTACAAAGCCGAATGGGTCACACCCATTGCCCAAAACTACCGCGGTTACACACTCCACGAGATACCACCAAATGGCCAAGGCATTGCAGCCTTGATCGCATTGGGTATTTTGGAAAATTTCGATTTGGCCGCATTGAAAGTCGACGGCGTTGACTCGCAGCATTTGCAAATTGAGGCTATGAAACTTGCGTTTGCTGATGTCTATCGTTATGTGGCGGAAGACTCTGCCATGGAAGTGACATCTGCCCAAATGTTGGATCCCGCGTATCTAAAAAGCCGCGCCCAGCTGATCAATATGAAAAAAGCACAAGACTTTGGTGCTGGCAACCCCGTCAAAGGCGGCACGATTTATTTGAGTGCTGCAGATGAAAACGGCATGATGGTCAGCTTTATCCAAAGCAATTACATGGGCTTTGGCTCTGGATGTGTAGAGCCTACTTTTGGCGTCAGCTTGCAAAACCGTGGCCATGCGTTCAACGTCAGCGCGCATGGGCATAACACTGCCAATTTAGTGGCGCCAGGCAAACGGCCTTTCCACACCATCATTCCCGCCTTCCTCACCAAAGACGGACAACCCGTTATGAGTTATGGCGTGATGGGTGCCAATATGCAGCCGCAAGGCCATATGCAAACCTTGGTGCGTATGTTGGACTACGGACAAAACCCACAAGCCGCATGCGATGCGCCGCGTTGGCGTTACAACCAAGGGTTTGAGATCAACGTGGAGTCGACCTTAGATTCCAATACTGTTGCAGGCCTGCAAGCGCTAGGCCATCGTATGGAAGTGATCAACGACAGTTACCAAGACTTTGGTTCAGGCCAGTTTATTTGGCGTGCTGGTGACCCGAAAGTGGAAGGTTATATCGTCGCAAGCGATTCCCGTCGTGACGGATTGGCTGCAGGGTTCTAAGCACGGGTCGAGACTGGACCGGCAAGGGGTAATGAAGCGAATATGAGTAACCACTTACGTAAATTTGTAATGCCCCAAGCCATTTTGCTGCTTGGTTCAATAGCTGGTTGTGTAAATTGGCAATCCACTGAAAACACTGCGTATAAATCTGCAATGGATGCAAAGAGTGCCGTTGCAGCAACCTCACCATTGCAGCCAGAAATTGCGAGTTCAATAAAACGCAATACAGATGTAATCACCCAGAGAACTGCGGTTGCAAGCGCCAATCCATTGGCTTCCCAAGCCGGGCTTGACATATTGCAAGCAGGTGGATCTGCGGTAGACGCGGCAATTGCTGTGCAAATGGTTTTGGGCTTGGTGGAGCCTCAGTCCAGTGGCATGGGTGGCGGTGCTTTTTTGTTACATAGCCAAGGCGCTGGACCCACGCGTCGCATGCAAGCTTTTGATGGCCGTGAGACAGCACCTGCTCTTGCAGACGAGTCTTTATTGTTAAATGCGCAAGGACAGCCCTTACCTTTTTTTGAAGCTGTGGTGGGTGGCCGCTCTGTAGGAACACCTGGCGTTTTGAAGATGCTAGCGATGGCGCATCAGCAACACGGCAAATTACCTTGGCCTCGATTGTTCGAGCCTGCAATTAAGTTAGCAAAAAATGGTTTTGCTATCAGCCCACGTTTGCATGCTTCGCTGCTTGCGGATGCGTATCTCAAACTAGACCCAAGTGCGTATACCTATTTTTTCCAAGCGGATGGTGCGCCATATCCAATAGGTTACATCTTGCGCAATTCAGAGTTGGCTGACGTATTGCTGCTTATTGCCAAAGAGGGCGTGGACGCTTTTTACAAAGGCGATGTCGCGCAAGCGATAGTCGATAAAGTGCAACAGCATCCAAAAAATCCAGGCCGTTTAAGCACGCACGATTTGGTGCAATACCAAGCCAAAGAACGCAAAGTTTTGTGTTTTGATCATGCAGTGCGTACAAAAGTGTTTGAGATTTGTGGATTCCCACCACCGAGTTCTGGTGCGATTGCGATTGGACAAATCTTGGGGCTGTTGCAATATGCGCCCACACTATTCAAAGCGCCCGTACAAGGTGCATTGGATGCAGATTGGTTACACGACTATGCCCAAGCTTCGCGCCTGGCATTTGCAGACCGTGCGCAATATGTGGCAGACCCTGACTTTGTGAAAGCACCAGCAGGAGACTGGCGCAGTTTGTTAGATCCTGCATATCTCAAAGTGCGCGCCCAATTGATGGGCCCCACTAGTTTGAAACAAGCGCCTGCAGGTATTCCTCTAGGTGCGCAAAAAAGTGCTTATGCACCAATGCCTGATCAAGCGGAATTTGGTACTTCGCACATCAGCATTGTCGATGCCTATGGCAATTCTCTGGCAATGACGACAACCATTGAAAATGCTTTCGGTGCACGTCAAATGGTGCGAGGCTTCTTGCTAAACAACCAACTGACTGACTTTAGTTTTATGCCGCGAGACCTGCAAGGGCGTCTTATTGCTAACCGTGTCCAAGGCAATAAGCGACCACGGTCGTCTATGTCACCTACTTTGGTTTTTGATAAGAACACGGGCGCGTTGCTGATGAGTACAGGAAGTCCGGGTGGCGAGATGATCATTCACTTCACCACCAAAACTTTGTTGGGTGTTTTAGATTGGGGCATGACACCGCAACAAGCGATTGACTTGCCCAACTTTGGCGCATTGGGCGACCCCATGGTTGTTGAAGAAAAGCGTTTTTCTGCGGACACCTTGCAGTCTTTGCGCGCCCGCGGTGGGCAAGTACGTGAACTGGCCTTGACGAGTGGAATTCAAGCTATCGTCAAATTACCCAATCTGGAAGCCCCAAAAAAATGGATCAGCGGAACCGACCCTAGGCGAGAAGGTACCGTGCTCGGTCAGTGAACCGGTTCGTCTATAGGCGCTTTCACCGGTCGTTGGCCTTCGCGCCGCGCAATCCAAATCGTTGCCGCCAAAATCACAGCTGCACCAATCCAAGTTGATTGGCTAGGGATGTCTGAAAAAATCAACCAACCCAGTGCAGAGGCCCACACCAAATCTAAAAAGCGCAAAGACTGCGTGGACGAAATATCAGCTACATGAAACGCGCGCGTCCAACAATAATGGCCAACGCTTCCCAAAATGCCAGCAATCAAAAAACCAATCCACTGCAAGAGATTGGGTTCTTGCCAATTCAGCAAAGCCAAGGGCAAACTGAAGAGCGATACCGTCAAGGCTTGCCAAAACACAATAACGGTTGCTTTCTCATAACGGGTCAATGCTTTGGTGATCAAGAAAGATGCAGCAAAAAGCGGTGCAGACGCCAACATCACCAAGTGGTAGCCGCCGCCAGAGCCAGACATCTTCGGAGCGACGACGACGACGACTCCGGCAAAACCGATCAACGCTGCTATCCAGCGATCGCGCCGCATCGGTTCACCTAAAAACCAAGACGCGCCAATCATGATGAAAATTGGCCCGGTGAAACTGATGGCCGTCATATCTGCCAAAGGAATTTTGGGCAATGCAATAAACCACAGAACCATCCCAATCGTATGAACCCCGCCTCGCCAAAACTGGCCTTTGACATCTGTTGGCCAATAGTTGCGAGGTCCCGCTTTGAATACCCAAGGCAACATCACGAGTAGGCCTAACAAGTAGCGCAAAAACTGCACTTCAAACGGGTCCATCTGCATAGCGATGGCGCGCACGATGGTGTTGAGGATGGAGAATAAAAATCCACCTGCTGCCATCCACAGCATGCCTTTCCAAATGACTGGTAAACCAGATGCTTTGCGCCGTGTCTGCCGATTGGCTAAAAGCAAGCGTTGGATAAGAGACAGGCGCATGGGGAGAGTTTAGGTGTTGGGCGACACGGTTTCAGTCGCTTGCATGACCGAAGTCAGCGCATTTCGAGGCTTCAGGCGGTTGAGCGTGCGCTACTAAGAATAAACTCACTCGGATGACTTTAGCCAACCGCTCTTCTATATCGGGTTTACTCTTAGCTGCGGCCGGAGCGATTGCTTTCAGTGGCAAGGCCATCATCGTGAAGCTTTCTTATCGCTATGGGGTGGATGCGGTCACGGTCATCATGTTTCGTATGTTGTTTGCCCTACCTTTTTTCATTGCGCTTGGTATCTGGTCCGAGAAGCAAACGCAGGCGCGTGAGAATCCATTAACGCGCAGTGATGTACTGGGAATTGTGGCGCTTGGCTTTGTGGGCTACTACTTGTCAAGTTATTTGGATTTCTTGGGCTTGCAACACATAACCGCAAGTTTGGAGCGGTTAATCTTGTATCTCAACCCGACCCTGGTGGTTGTGTTGGGATGGTTTATTTATAAAAAACCTGTTCAACCCATTCGCATGATGGCTATGGCCGTGAGCTATGCCGGTGTGCTGTTGGTATTCGCACATGAACTCTCTTTTACGGGTGCTGATGTTGCACTAGGTAGCGCATTGGTCTTTGCAAGTGCGCTCACATACGCTGTCTATTTGGTTTTCAGTGGGCAGTTGGTGCAACGCATTGGGGCTATGCGCTTGGTGGGTTGGGCCACCAGCGTGGCATGTGTGTGTTGCATCGTGCAATTTATAGTGCTACGTCCTTTGTCGGCAATGGACGTACCGCATCCGGTTTTATGGTTAGCGCTACTGAATGCTTTGTTGTGTACCGTAGCGCCAGTCATTATGGTCATGTTGGCCATTGAACGCATCGGCGCAGCTTTGACTGCGCAAACTGGCATGATCGGGCCCATGTCCACGAT
>SYDB01000009.1 GCA_005786815.1 Burkholderiales bacterium | reverse complement strand
CGATCGCGGGCCACCACAAATGTCTTTGAAATCGAACCAAACCACGCCGCCAGCCCTGCGACGCGCCTTGATCGCACGCGACTCTATGTGCAACAAAGGCTCTTGGTCTTGGCATTCCGCGAGTCGATTGAAAGCGTCCGTCATAGCAGCATCGGCTTGAAAGCCAGAAGGGCAATGGAACAAATCCACCATTTCAAGGGTTTGTCGGCGATAGTCGGTACCGTTATCGACATTGATCACTTCAAGTTTGCTGTTGAGCAATTCAATCGCGGGCAAGATGCGGTCACGGTGCATGCCGCCTGGGTATAAATCGTCCGGCTTGAAATTGGAAGTAGTGATGAATCCAACGCCGTGCTTAAACAGTGAATCCAACAAGCGGTAGAGAATCATGGCGTCGGTGATGTCTGCTACATGGAATTCATCGAAACAGATCAACTTGAAGCGCTTGGACATTTGCTCGCCCAAAATATCTAACGGGTCTGCATTGCCTTGTAATTCACGCAATTCTCTGTGCACTTCGCGCATAAACTCATGAAAATGCAGGCGGGTTTTACGATTCAGAGGAACAGATTCAAAAAAGCAATCCATCAAAAAACTCTTGCCACGACCAACACCACCGTATAAATACACGCCCCGAGGAATATCCGGGTGATTGATTAATTTTTTGATCGGGTTCGAGCGCTTCTCTTTGTAGTACGACCACTCGGTGGCACAGCGCTCAAGCGCATCAATGGCACGAAGCTGAGCAGGGTCGCTTGTGAACCCTCTCGCCTTTAATTCTTTTTGGTAATTTTGATAGACCGACATCGCAATGTGTATTGTGCCTTGTAGGAAACTTTGATCGAAAAAAAGCCCGCTGTTAAAAGCGGGCTTTGAATCTTATCAATGCACAAATTAAAAATTCAAAGTGCGCTTATCCACAGCCAAAGCCGCTTCTTTCGTAGCTTCCGATAAAGAAGGATGCGCATGGCAAATACGTGCGATATCTTCTGCGGATGCTTTGAACTCCATCGCCACGACGGCTTCAGAAATCAATTCGCTGGCCAATGGACCGACGATATGCACGCCCAAAATCTCATCGGTGGTGGCATCCGCTAAAAACTTCACCATACCAGTGGTGTCACCTAAAGCGCGTGCACGACCATTCGCCAAGAATGGAAAGGTTCCCGCTTTGTATGCCACGCCATCTGCTTTGAGTTGCTGCTCATTGCGGCCAACCCACGAAATTTCTGGGCTGGTGTAAATCACCCAGGGAATAGTGTTGAAGTTAACGTGACCGTGTTGCCCAGCAATACGCTCTGCCACCGCAACGCCCTCTTCTTCTGCCTTATGCGCAAGCATGGGGCCACGCACGACATCACCCACGGCCCACACACCAGGCACATTGGTTTTGCAATCACCGTCGACCACGATGGCACCGCGCTCGTCTAGTTGCAGACCAATCGCTTCAGCACCTAGGCCAATGGTGTTGGGTACGCGGCCAATGGACACGATGAGTTTGTCAGCATCCAATATCTGCGCTTCGCCTTTTGCGTTGGTATAGGCAATCGATATACCTTTTTGACCGTTAGTGATTTCACCGACTTTGACACCGAGTTCAATCTTCAAACCTTGCTTGTCAAATGCTTTTTTAGCTTCTTTGGCGATTTGCTCATCGACTGCACCCAAGAAAGTGGGAAGGCCTTCCAAAATAGTAACCTCTGCACCTAAGCGACGCCAGACAGAGCCCATTTCTAAGCCAATGACGCCAGAACCAATCAAGGCGAGTTTTTTTGGAACGCTACCCATGCGCAAAGCACCGTCGTTCGACAAAATATTAACTTCATCAAATGGTGTCCCAGGCAGTGCACGCGCATTTGAGCCAGTGGCAATGATGACTTGTTTACCAACGATCGACTCTTCTGCCTTGCCCGTGACTTTGACTTCAAAGCCACCATCAATCGCTTTGACAAAGGTTCCACGGCCATGGAAAAAAGTAATTTTGTTCTTTTTGAACAAATACAAAATGCCATCGTTATTTTGTTTGACGACGGTATCTTTACGGCCAAGCATTTTGGCCACATCCATCTTCACATCTTTGGCTGAAATGCCATGGTCTGCAAAGTGGTGGTTAGCATGGTCAAAGTGCTCGCTCGATTGCAACAATGCTTTAGACGGAATGCAACCTACATTGGTGCAGGTACCGCCAGGCGCTGGGCCGCCCTCTGCGTTTTTCCATTCATCGATACACGCCACTTGAAAACCAAGTTGTGAAGCACGAATCGCGGCAATGTAACCACCAGGGCCACCGCCAATGACTACGACGTCGAATTGTTTACTCATGATGCATTTCTCTCAGATAAAAAACGCCCCCAATAAAGGGGGCATTCAAAGCGGTTGATTAGATGTCAAACAAGAGACGCGCTGGATCTTCCAAGGCCTCTTTCATCGCGACCAAGCCCAATACAGCTTCGCGGCCATCGATGATGCGGTGGTCGTATGACATCGCGAAGTAGTTCATAGGACGCACCACCACTTGACCGTTTTCTACCATCGCACGGTCCTTGGTGGCGTGGACACCCAAAATCGCAGACTGTGGTGGGTTGATGATCGGGGTCGACATCATCGAACCGAAAGTACCGCCGTTAGAGATAGAGAAAGTACCACCCGTCATCTCTTCGATACCGAGTTTGCCGTCACGCGCTTTCACGCCAAATTCAGCAATCTTTTTCTCGATATCCGCAAAACTCATCTGGTCGGCATTGCGCAGAATAGGCACCACCAAACCACGGGGTGAACCCACCGCAATACCGTTATCAAAGTAGCCGGGGTAGACGATGTCGTTGCCATCAACTGAAGCGTTCAAGACAGGGAATTTCTTCAAAGCGTGTGCAGCAGCTTTGACGAAGAAGCTCATGAAGCCGAGTTTGACACCATGCTCTTTTTCGAAACGTTCTTGCATGCGCTTGCGCATTTCCATCACAGGCGCCATATTGATTTCGTTGAACGTCGTCAAAATCGCATTGGTCGATTGCGATTGCAACAAACGTTCTGCAACACGCGCACGCAAACGTGTCATCGGCACACGTTGCTCAGGGCGCTCACCCAAGTTCACAGCAGGACCACTGACAACGGGCAACGCTTTGGTAGGCACACCGGTTGGAATCACTGCAGCAGCTGCTGGATTAGCAACAGCTGACAAGACATCACCTTTGGTGACACGTCCATCTTTGCCAGAACCGGCAACGGAACCAGCGGCCATGTTGTTGTCAGCCATCAATTTGGCGGCAGCTGGCATCGCAACGCCTGCTTTGCTGTTAGAGGCTGGTGCACTCGCTAGGGCGACTGGGGCTGCAGCAGTTGCAACGGCCTTTGCCGCAGCAACTGCAGGAGCTGCTGCAACTTTGCCGTCCGTATCAATACGTGCAATCAATTGCTCAGCATTTACTGTCCCGCCATCGGCCACCAAAATTTCAGACAAAACACCAGCAGAAGGTGCGGGTACTTCGAGCACGACTTTGTCGGTTTCGATTTCAATCAGGATTTCATCTGCGGCGACAGAATCGCCCACTTTCTTTTTCCATTGCAACATGGTGGCTTCCGCCACCGACTCAGACAACTGAGGGACTTTCACTTCAGCGATAGCCATATAAATCTTTCTGAATATTTCTTAATATGTTTATTT
>SYDB01000131.1 GCA_005786815.1 Burkholderiales bacterium | reverse complement strand
GTTTAAATACTGGAGACCCAGATTTTTGGTGATTCACGCGGTTTCTAGTATTAGAGCTTCAATAGCCGTGATTTTTTGCAAGCTACTGGCTTGGACTTGCAGTTTTTGCAGGACAACCACAGTAAATCTAGTCAAGGTGTCTTGCGTGGATTGCACTATCAAATTCAACGTCCACAAGGTAAATTGGTGCGCGTCACACAGGGTGAGGTGTATGACGTTGCGGTGGATATGCGACGTTCGTCCAAGCACTTTGGCAAATGGGTCGGCACGCATTTGAGTGCAGAGAACAAACGCCAGTTGTGGGTGCCTGAAGGTTTTGCCCATGGCTTTGTGGTGCTGAGTGAGTCAGCAGAATTTTTGTATAAAACCACCGACTATTACCACCCAGAGCACGAGCGCAGTGTCTTGTGGTCAGACCCAGATTTAAAAATTCAGTGGCCTTTTAACTTTGCCCCCAAATTGGCTGCCAAAGATGCGCAAGCCCCTTTGTTCAAAGATGCTGAGACTTTTGCGTGACCTGGTTGATTGAAATAGTTCAATCAACTAATTAACCATCACCAACTTACCCATCACCCCGCGCGACCCCATCTCCGCATAAGCCTGCTTGAGTTCTGCCATAGGCATGGTTTTGTGAATCACGGGTTTGATTTTTCCTTGCCCATACCACTGCGCTAACTCTTGCATCATGGCGGCATTCGCCGCACTTTCACGGCGCGAAAAATCGCCCCAAAAAACACCCACGATAGACGCGCCTTTGAGCAAGGCTAAATTCCAAGGTAAGGCTGGAATAGGGCCCGCAGCAAAACCCACCACCAAATAACGCCCACGCCATGCGATAGATCTGAATGCGGGTTCTGCATAGTCACCACCGACAGGGTCGTAAATCACATCAGGTCCTTTACCCTCCGTCAATTCTTTGAGTCGTTCACGAAAATTGTCTTTGTTGTAGTTAATGGTGGCGTCTGCTCCTTGCGCAGCACATAGGTCACACTTTTCTTGCGTAGAAGCCGCGGCAATCACGCGTGCACCAGAGGCCTTAGCAATTTGAATGGCGGCAGTGCCTACGCCACCAGCAGCACCCAGCACTAAAACTGTTTCACCCGCTTTGAGTTGCCCACGGTCTAACAGGGCATGGTGCGATGTGGCATAGGTCATGATGAAGGCGGCTGCATCGACCGATCCAAAACCGGCAGGTAATGGCATGCAGAGTTTGGCGGGCGCCAATGTGTGCGTACCAAAACCACCGGTGCCACTCAGACAAGCCAAGGCTTGACCGACTTGTAAATGCGTGACACCTTCACCCACAGCTTCAACGATTCCCGCATATTCAGAGCCGGGTACAAATGGCAGGGGCGGTTTCATTTGATATTTGTTCTGCACGATCAAGAGATCGGGGAAATTCAAGCTCGCGGCTTCAATGCGTATGCGCACTTCACCTGATTTGGGTTCAGGCGTGGGAAGCGATTTCCAAGTGAGGGCATCCACACCGATAGGGTTTTCACAAAGCCATGCGTGCACAGAAGTCTCCTTTAAATATTTACGGTGATGATAGGGGATTTGTTAGTAGCACTAAAAGTGTCACGGGCTAACCCTACAATCAAATATCACTGAAAGTTTGCATGAATATTCTGATTTCTAACGACGATGGCTACCAAGCCACAGGCATCATTGCCTTGTATGAAGCCCTGAAAGATCTGGGACGCGTGGAGGTGGTCGCACCTGAGATAAACAACAGCGCTAAATCCAATGCGCTCACTTTGCATTCACCTTTGTATGTGCATCAAGCTAGCAACGGTTTTCGCTACATCAACGGCACGCCTGCAGACTGTGTGCATATCGCATTGACTGGACTGCTCGGATACAAACCTGATTTGGTGGTCTCAGGCATCAACAATGGCGCCAATATGGGCGACGACACGATTTATTCGGGCACGGTTGGCGCTGCGATGGAAGGCTATTTGTTTGGTATTCCAGCGATTGCTTTTTCTCAATTAGAAAAAGGTTGGGCACACATCGATGCGGCGGCTGCCAAAGCACGCGCGCTAGTGCAAGACGTGATTGCCAACAAGCTTGTTGGAAATGGTGCTTGGTTATTGAATGTGAATGTGCCCAATAAACCTGTGGATCAACTCAAACCCCTCAAGGTGACGCGATTAGGCAGACGCCACGCTTCAGAGCGTGTGATCACCCAAACCAGCCCGCGCGGTGACACCATGTATTGGATTGGCAGTGCTGGCCCTGCAAAAGATGACAGCGACGGCACAGATTTCCATGCCACTTTCGAAGGCCACTGCTCTGTTACGCCCTTACAAGTAGATTTAACCGAACACGACAGCCTTGCAACATGGGGGCAGCGTTTGAACGGACGCTTGGCATGAAGGAACGGCCGAGTTTTCCCGCCAAACTTGATACGGGTAGCAAGCCAACCAAACCCAAAACTGTACCTACCAATACCGCTACTGGTTTTGGATTAGATTCTTCAACCGTACGCGCGCGCATGGTGCAAAAACTAGCGCAGCAAGGCATCGAAGACACGGGTGTGCTGGACGCCATGGGGCGTATCGAACGGCACCGCTTTGTTGACAGTGCATTGGCTAACCAAGCCTATGAAGATACGAGTTTGCCTATAGGTTTGGGTCAAACCATTTCAAAACCCAATGTCGTTGCACGCATGATCGCTTTGCTCAGAGAAGCGCCAGGTGTGCAAGGGCAAATGATGGGGCGTGTGCTCGAAATTGGCACGGGCTGTGGTTACCAAGCCGCTCTATTGTCTTTGGTCGCGCGTGAGGTCTACAGCATCGAACGCTTACGTGGATTGCACGATAAGGCCCGTGAAAACTTAAGGCCTATGCGCCTACCCAATGTGCATGTGATTTTTGGCGACGGCATGTTGGGTTATGCCAAAGGCGCGCCTTACAGCGCCATCATTGCAGCTGCTGGGGGCGAGGCGATTCCACAAAATTGGATAGACCAACTCGCCATGGGTGGACGCATAGTGGCGCCTATCCAAGATGCATCTGGGCAACAGGCCTTGGTGGTGATCGATAAGACGGCACAAGGATTGAAGCAAGTCTTATTAGAGCCCGTTCTCTTCGTACCCCTAAAATCGGGGATTGCTTGATGCAGGAGAAATGTGCATGAGACGTGCGGGATATTGGTTGTTGCTGGCTTTGTTGAGTGCCATGGTGCTCTCAGGTTGCGCCAATAAAAATCGTCCCGCACCTGTAGAAGACCGCTCTCCCAATGCTGCGCGTGCACCTGCCAAGATGGTCGCCAGTGCAGATAACGCTGGCAAACCTGGCTTCTACAGCGTCAAGTCAGGCGACACATTGATCCGTATTGGCATGGACAACGGAC
>SYDB01000130.1 GCA_005786815.1 Burkholderiales bacterium | reverse complement strand
TTGATGAAATCGAAGAAATTGAAGAGTAATTAGAAATTTCTATTGGGTAGTTGGGGGGTGATGCATTGGATTACGCTATTAATAAATATTTTGGTCGATAGCCGCTTGTTGTTCAGCCAATTTCCATCGAATTTTTGACAATACCCAAAGGCTCGCTAAAAAAAGCAATGCAGTGCTAGCAATGGCTAATCGTTGCTTACCGTCACTTAAAAAAGTGATTAGCCCATACAACAAGGGGCCCAAGATGGCGGCGACGCGAACAGCAAAAGACCAAAGCGAAAAAACCTGCGCTGTTCGATCTTGAGGTGTCAGTCGCCCCACCATCGCGCGCCCCACCGATTGGCTTGCACCCATACACAAACCAGCAAATGCAGCCGCAAACCAAAAATAAAACACGCTTGGACTAATGGCAGCTCCTAAACAAGCCAAGACCCAGCCTACTAATGTCAAACGTAATGTTTTGATATGGCCGATCTGGTCCTGCATCCATCCAAGCCCCCATGCGCCTACTAGTGCAGCAATATTGAGCAAGAAAATCAACACCATGGTGTCTTGCTTACTCATGCCCATTTCACCCTCAGCATAAATAGCAGCTACTGTGATGGCTACAGAAACGCCTGCTTGATAAAGCGTGATGCATTTGAGTAGTTGCATAAATGAAGGCCTATCTTTGGCCCATTGCAGTGCTTCAACTAAATCATTCCAGCCTTTTCTTAAGAATTGGGCTGGGTCTGAATGAATCTGGGGCTTCGCTCTTTCAGGCAATCGCCAAAAGGTGTAACTGCTTGCTAATAAAAAAATAACGGCAGTGATCCACATCGTAGGCGGAACAGCTTCAGACGTGGTCAATCCAGCCTTCAGGCCACTGATGATCCAAAACAAACAGATGGCCAGTGTCAGCATGCCGCCTACATACCCCCAAGCCCATCCCCAGCTGCTCACTTTTCCCATCGATTCGGTTTTTGCTAACTCTGGCAAAAATGCAGCGATGAGTGATTCGCCTACGCTAAAAGACACATTGGAGATGATGATCCAAAAAACAGCCCAAGCCATATCGCCAGGGCCAGACCAACCGAGTGCAGCAGTTCCCATCACGCATGTCATGGTGCTAAGCAGTAGCGCACGCTTCTTCTTTGCATGACGATCGCACCAAGCACCAATAACTGGCATGAGCAGCATGCTTAAAAGGTAAGACACGCTGAGGCTGCTGACCCATAACAAGGTAGCCCATGCAGCATTACCTGCCACGATGCCAACAAAATAGGTAGCAAATACTGCTGTGAGAACTACCGTTGTATAACCAGAGTTGGCAAAGTCGAACATCGCCCATGCGAATACCTCACTGCGTTTTACTCCAGGCAGAAGCGGTGAGTTATTCATGGTTTGCCTTTAATCGTTCATACGCAATATCTAGGCTGGGAATTATGAACGGGAATATCTGAAGTCAACAACTTGAAGGCGAGCGCTAGTATTTTTCAGGAACAATCATTTCGCCTGGCACAGGATTGCGAATGTAATCAGGATTTCTCACGCGCGCAGGCAAAGCAATCTCAGCATGTTCCACTTCGTGGTAATTGAACTGACTGAGTAAATGGTCAATGCAATTAAGACGTGCACGTTTCTTATCTACGGCTTGTACCACCCACCAAGGCGCCTCAGGAATGTGGGTGCGTTCAATCATGGTCTCTTTCGCGCGGGTGTAGTCTTCCCATCGGCGGCGACTTTCAAGGTCCATAGGGCTGAGCTTCCATTGCTTCAAAGGGTCATGGATGCGTCCTAAGAAACGCGCATGCTGTTCATCGTCCGTGATGGAGAACCAATACTTCAACAAGGTGATGCCACTGCGTCCCAACATCTTTTCAAATTCTGGAACACTTCTAAAAAATTCTTCGTATTCATCATCGGAACAAAATCCCATGACCCGTTCTACACCTGCTCGGTTGTACCAACTGCGGTCAAAGAGAACGATTTCACCTGCAGCGGGCAAATGCGTCACGTAGCGTTGGAAGTACCACTGCGTTCTTTCGCGGTCGTTGGGAGCAGGCAAGGCAGTGACCCGACAAACGCGCGGGTTGAGTCGCTGGGTAATGCGTTTGATCACACCGCCTTTTCCCGCGGCATCGCGCCCTTCAAACAAGATCACCACTTTTTGCTTAGTGGCCACCACCCAATCTTGCAACTTGACTAATTCGCCTTGAAGACGAAGTAATTCACGAAAATAACTCGCGCGTGCGTGTTTTTCTTCAGGACTTGCTAGTGGGTCATTTTCGTTTTCACCATCCTCAAGCGCCATTTCGAGCTCTTCGTCAATGGAGTCCAAAATGTCTTCGCGAATCTTGCGTAATTGTTCAGCGTCGAATTGGTCCTTGTCAGTCATATGGTGTTTCCTTTGCTGTAAATCATCTGCTTTCTTCATGGCAAATTCATGACGTTTGTCACGATTCATTCATAAAAAATGTGTAAAGTCGAATACTAAATAACTATCACGCAATAATTCAATGCTCATATTTCAGCGTTTTACCTATTACTGTGTGGTGCTGCTTTCTATCCAAGCGCTCGCAGGATGCGCTGTTAAGCCTTTCGTGATGGACAAAGCTGCCAATGCTTTGGCTTCACAGGGGCAATCAGACGAAGACGATATTGTTTTGGCGCGTGAAGCCAGTGCTTTTTATCTGAAGTTGTCTGAGTCCGTGCTCAAAGAATCTCCGGGTAATTTAAAACTGGCCGAATCGGTGGCTGCAGGCTTTACCCAATACGCCTATGCCTTTGTAGCGTTTGATGCAGAAAAGCTTGAGTCTCAAGACGCCAAAGCGGCGCAACGCATCCGCGAGCGCGCTGCGCGCTTGTATTTAAGAGCGAACCAACATGCCATGGGTGCATTAGAAAAGTCTATGCCTGGATTTAAGCAAGCATTAATTAGAAATGATCCACAGCTATTGACGCGATTGAAGCAAGACCAAGTCGGGTTAGCGTATTGGGCAGCAGCTTCGTGGGGTGGTTTTATATCGTTGTCCAAGGACGATCCCGACAAAGTGGCAGATTTGCCTTTGGCAGTTAATCTGGCTGCATTGGCGTGGAAGAAAGATCCAGACTTCAACCGCGGGGGTCTGACCAGTTTGATGGGCACTTTTGAAGCATCGCGTCCTGGTGGCTCTATGGCGCTTGCAGAAAAGTATTTCGACCAAGCGATTGCGCAGAGCAAAGGCGAAAGTGCAGGCCCTTGGGTAGCCAAAGCGGAAAGCATTGCGCTTAAAAAGCAAGACCAAAAGATCTTTACCCAATGGTTAAATCAGGCAATTCAAATTGCGCAGTCTCATCGTAATTTAGAGAATGAAGTGATGCGCGAACGCGCAACTTGGTTACTTGAAACGGCGGATGATCTTTTTTAAAGGTTGGATATGTTGACACGTATGTTTCGTACTTTGACATTTGTATTAGCGTGCCTGCTTGCAAGCAATAGCGTTTTAGCGGCAGACAAGCCATTTCGTGTTGGAACGCTAGCACCTAAAAATTCGCTCTATCACCGCCAACTTCTTGAAGTGGGTGAAGCATGGCGTGCAGCACAAGGCGGTAATGCCAAATATGTGGTGTTTCCAGATGGCAGCCAAGGTGGGGAGGCTGAGTTAGCGCGTCGTATGCGCATTGGACAACTGCAAGGGGCGTTGTTGTCCGTTGTGGGATTGAACGAGATAGAGCCCTCTATCAGTGCCTTGCAATCTATGCCGCTTTTATTCAAGAGTTGGGAGGAAGTAGATTACGTGCGCGAGAAAATGCGACCCGCCATGGAAAAGAAATTCCTAGACAAAGGCTTTATTGTTTTGGCGTGGGGTGATGCAGGTTGGGTGCGGTTTTTTTCAAAAGAACCTGTTTTTCGCCCTGACGATTTCAAGAAAATGAAATTCTTTTCCTTTGCTGGTGAAAGAGAGCAACAGGAGATCATGAAAAGCCTTGGGTACACACCTGTTCCTTTGGAAACTGCTGATATCTTGCCTGCTATTCAAACCGGCATGATCAACGTAGTGCCTTCTACGCCTTACTTCGCTTTAGCAACGCAAGTTTTTAATACAGCGCCCAATATGTTGGAGATCAATTGGGCGCCTGTTGTGGGTGCTTTTGTAGTGACCCAAAAAGCTTGGGACGATATGACGCCTGCAGGTCAGCAAGCGCTCAAAGTAGCTGGAGAAAAAGCAGGTGTCCTCATTCGCAATAAAGCGCGGCAAGAAGTCGAAGAAGCGGTTGACGCTATGAAGAAACGTGGGTTGACTGTTAACAAACCGAACGCTGAACAGCTGCGTGAGTGGAATGACTTGGCTGAAAAACTCTACCCCCGTATTCGGGGAAATTTAGTCCCTGCAGAGACCTTTGATGAAGTCTTCAAGCATCTCAAAGCGTATAGAGCCGGGAAAAAATAATGCGCTATCTAGGCCGTTTTGACGAAGCCATTGCCTCCATTGCATTGGTGTTGATGGCGGTCATACCACTGATTGAAATTTTGGTCCGCCCTTTTATGGGCAAAGGTATCGAAAACGCTCCACTTTTTGTGCAACACATGGGGCTGGTATTGGCTATGTGGGGTGCTATTGCGGCAGAGCGCCACGGACACTTGACCAGTTTAGGGCGATTGTTCAATCAAGGAGAGCAATTTGCGCACATTGCAGCGAGCGTTATTTGCGGTGTGCTGACATGGGCGAGTTGGCAATTTGTATGGAGTGAAATCGCTACCCCCAAAGAATTGGCCTATGGCATTCCAGTTTGGTGGTTGCAAGCCACCATGCCCTTAGGATTTGCCATATTGGGTGCCAAATTAGCTGCAAGAGGACAAGACAAAAATTGGGTTAGGGCTGCATTTGCATTGGTGTGGCCGCTTGTTGGGATTGCGCTTGCAGCTTGGCTCGATGGTGAAGCTATTGTCTTGTGGCCTTGCATTGTTGTTTTAGTGGCTGCCCTGCTATGCGGCGCACCCATCTTTGTTGTCTTGGGTGGCCTTGCTTTGGCATTGTTTGCGAGCGAGAGCTTGCCCTTGGCTTCGATTGCGCTGTCGCATTACCAAATTACTGTGAACCCATCGCTACCAGCATTGCCTTTGTTTACTTTGGCCGGGCTGGTCTTTGCTAAAACAGAAGCGGCAAAACGCTTAGGCATTGTATTCATGGCATTTTTTGGCCATGGTGTGTTGGGTACGGTGATCGCGGCTACTGTCTTGTGTTCCTTCTTCACCGCATTTACAGGAGGAAGTGGTGTCACTATTTTGGCTTTGGGCGGTTTGCTACTTCCCTTGCTAAGAAATGCCGGCTATCCAGAGCAACGCGGTATCAGTTTGGTGACAAGTGCCAGTGCTTTAGGTGTTCTATTAGCGCCGTCAGTGCCGTTGATCATGTACGCCATCATCGCGCGGGTTCCAATCAACACCATGTTCCTAGCCGGCTTGGTACCTGCTGTGGTGATGGTGGTTTGTCTATTACTGTTTGGTGGTTATTTGCGCGTAGGTAAGCAACAAGCGACAAACCCGTCGCACACCATCTCTATACGCAATGCGCTTGATCAAGCCAAATGGGAACTCTTGGCGCCCTTTGTCGCGATTGGCTCTTTGGTGAGTGGTTTAGCAACCCCTACAGAAAGCGCTGCATTGACGGCAATCTATGCGGTGCTCACACAATCGGTTGCCCATAAAGAACTCAATTGGCGTTTGCTGGGTGAGTGCTTATCGCAATGCGCACAAATCATTGGTGGTGTGATGTTGATTTTGGGTATGGCCTTGGGATTGACCAATTATTTGGTGGACGCAGGCATTCCAGATTTGGCAATCGACTGGGTGCAAGGGATCACGCAAAACAAGTTTGTTTTTTTGTTGGCGCTCAATGTGTTTTTATTTGTTGCTGGCGCTTTGATGGAGATATACGCTGCCATCGTAGTACTGGTGCCTTTGCTTTTGCCATTAGCCATAAGCTACGGTATTGATCCGGTGCATTTCGGCATTATTTTTCTAGCCAATATGGAGATGGGATTTTTATGCCCCCCCGCTGGAATGAATATATTTTTTGCATCTGCAGTCTTTAAGCAGTCGATTAAAAAAGTGGCTGTATCCGTGCTTCCAGCCTTATTGGCTATATTTGTGGGTACTTTGATCATTTCCTGGTTGCCAATTGTTGCGTTAGGCTTGCCCCAATACTTGGGTCACATGTCTAACTTATAAATTCCGCCAAAGCACACAAAAAGGGTCAACATGGATTTAATCTTATGGCGCCATGCAGATGCAGAATTCGCTTCAGAAGGCGAGGACGACTTATCACGCCAACTCACTGTGAAGGGCGAAAAGCAAGCGTTGCGAATGGCGGCTTGGCTAGACCGTCACCTACCAGAAGGAGTTCGAATTTTGGTGAGTCCTGCAAGAAGAACAGAACAAACTGCCAAAGCGTTGAATCGCAAATACAAGTTACGCGATGAATTGGTTCCAGACAGTAGTGCAGACGAAGTGCTGGCATTGATCAAGTGGGATCAAGACAAAGGCCCACAAGGCAAAGGCCCTGTTCTGATAGTGGGTCACCAGCCTTATCTAGGTGAAATCGCGTCAAAGCTGTTGGGTATGGAAAAAAACAGTTGCGCCATTCGTAAGGGCTCAGTGTGGTGGTTGCGTTCCCGCTTGCGGGAGGAGTATTCCGAAATTTTGTTGTTGAATGTGATCAACCCAGACTTCCTCTAACCATCAAAGCGCTTGGAGTTGCGTCTCGACTTTAGATTGCGCCAATTGCGCTAATGTGCGCCGTGTATGACCCCGCGAAGCAATAGGTTCGGAAACCACGATTTGCACCACCATCGGTGGTGCGCAAATCACACGGTGTAGAGACTGTAAAAATCCAATATCGCCGACAAATGCGGGTTCTAGGCGCATGGCTTGGGTTTCTGGGTCTTTGTATCGCAAACTCAGTGCGACAACTTCGCATGCATTCGCGACCGCCACTTCAAACAAATTGGAATGGAAGAGACCCACTTGGTGGCCTTCTGTGCTCGTGCCCTCTGGGAATCCAGCGATGCACATGTTTCTTTGTAAAGCGGCCGTCATGCTTTGCACCATCTTGCGCGCAGAGCTGGGTGAGCCTCGGTTGACAAACACAACATCGCAACCTTTGGCAATATGCCCAACGACAGGCCATTGGCTGACTTCTTGTTTGGCAACAAAAATACTGTGCTGCAAAGTTTGAATTACTAACGGGTCTAACCACGAAATATGGTTGGCTACTAACAAGCGAGAGGGGTTAGGCTTGCTGGTATCAAGAAAGCCAATGACTTCCACAGAAACACCCAATAGTTGCAAGGTATCAGCCGACCATTTTTGAATGGCCCGACTTTGCGCTGTCCGGTCTAAATGAGGAAATTGAACAAACAAAATCCAGAATGCTTTTATAAAAGCATAGAGAAGACGCAAGTAGATGATGAACACTATTTAAATAACCAGACACCCAGAAATTCAGTGGGTAGGAACGCTCCAGTAGCAACGCATAGTATGAACCTGACAAATACTATTTATGCTCCTTGAAAGAGCAATAGTGCTATTTCTGCTTCTTGAAAGGTCATGGTAAAGTTTTTTTATGAATGTTATGTGACAGATTAATGAAATGATGATTTGCCGTTCGCATCAGTATAAAAAACTAAAATGACATGATAAAAATCTAAAGCATGCACATACATCCCCCTGCCCTAGAAAAGCATAAATCGCACGCGTCTCCACATTGGCTAGACAGAGACTTAAGCCTGCTCGCATTCAATGCGCGCGTGCTTGACTGGGCTAAGCGAACAGATGTGCCTTTATTAGAGCGATTGCGCTATATGTGTATAGTGTCTTCAAACTTGGATGAGTTTTTTGAAGTACGTGCCGCGCTCTACACAAGTCTTGCTAAGCCCAAAGCTGCCTTAAGTGAAATTGATGCGCAATCCCAGGCATCTTTAAGTCAGGCAGCCCATGAACTGGTGCACGAGCAATATGCTTTGTATAACGATTCGCTCATGCCTGCATTTGCCAAAGCAGGGGTGCGGATTTTGTCGCACAACGAGCGTAACGCCGACCAGCGACATTGGGTTAAAAATTATTTCGAGCGTGAGGCGCGGCCATTGCTTCTGCCTGTGGGCTTGGACCCTTCGCATCCATTTCCACAAATTGCCAATAAATCTTTGAACTTCATCGTGCGCTTGTCTGGCAAAGACGCTTTTGGCCGCGACAACGAAATCGCGATTGTTAAAGTGCCACGTAGTCTGCCTCGGGTCATCCAGTTGCCTGAAAAAATTTCTGGTAAACGCTTGTTGTTCGTGTCTATTTCTAGCGTGATACGTGCGCATTTAGAAGAACTTTTTCCTGGCCGTGTAGTGGGCGAATTTTCGCAATTCAGAGTGACGCGCCATTCTGACTTAGCGGTGGACGAAGAAGACGTCAAAAATCTGCGTACCGCTTTGCGCCATGGCTTAGTCCATCGCAATTTTGGTCAGGCGATTCGACTAGAAGTATCTGAAGGTTGCTCCCAATATTTGTCAGACTTTTTATTGCATCAATTTGAATTACCCCTGACTGCGCTTTACCGCGTGCACGGCCCTGTGAACTTGGTTCGATTGAACCAATTGATTGATTTGATCGATAGACCTAAATGGCTGTTTCCTCCTTATCACCCAAGTTTTCCTAAGCAATTCAAAGTCAACACGTCTATTTTTGAGCAGCTTCAATCTGGCGATGTGTTGATCCACCAGCCCTATGAAAGTTTTGATGGCGTATTGGCTTTTCTGCGTGAAGCCGTGCGCGACAAACATGTGTTGGCGATTAAGCAAACCATCTACCGCACTGGCGCCGATTCTGAATTGATGGAATTGTTACGCGAAGCAGTACAACGTGGCAAAGAAGTTACGG
>SYDB01000129.1 GCA_005786815.1 Burkholderiales bacterium | reverse complement strand
TATGGAGACCAAGCTGCGCTGGAAGCGCAATGCTGCGTTTGCAACTAGTTTGGCTGTTCGCAGTATCGACACGCTGATGCCAGCGGCTGGTGCTGCAGGACTTTCTTTGCAGCTACCGCTTCAAAGGCAATTCAGAGATATCCATGCCGCCTCATCTCACATCGGCCTCACTTGGGATGTGCATGGTGCCGCCTACGGACAAAGCGCCTTGGGCTTACAACCACAAGGTGGTTTGTTGCTCTAATCAGGCCTCTAGTCTTGCGAATGTATTAACTGCAACAGGCGGTCTGGCGTCAAAGGTAAATGGCGCGGCCGCACACCTAGGGCGTGGTGAACAGCATTCGCAATCGCAGCAGCAAGGGGCCCAGCCGCCACTTCACCTGCTCCAATACTGGGGTGATCTGACGAATCCACTAAATCAATGTGAAGTTCTGGGATTTCGTCAAAACCTAGAATCGAATAGGTGTCCCAGCTATTGCTTGTGATGCCTGCAGGCCCCCATGTCACTGACTCTTTGAGTGTCCAACTGATAGCCTGAATTAAACCACCTTCAATTTGATTGAGTAACCCATCGCGATGCACGATGCGGCCCGCATCTACCGTGCACCAAACATGTTGCACGCGAATACTTTCTCCAACTTCCAACTCAACGACCACCGCGCAATAACCAGCATGGTTTTTGTATCGGCCAAAGGCTATTCCAAAGCCATGGCCATTATGACCTTCACCACGTGAATTCCAATTTGCTGCATCTGCTGTGACTTGCAAAACATGCTTCGCCCTTGCGTCGCTTAAATGACTGAGCCTAAATGCAAGAGGGTCAACTGTTACGCTCTCTGCCAATTCATCCATAAAAGATTCAATGGCAAACGTATTGGCAAACCCGCCCAAGGACCGGAGCGCTGATACACGTAATGGCCCTTCAGGAATAAAGTGGTACAACACCTCAAGCGCTGGCAAATCGTAATAGGGAATGATGTTGCGCAGTCCCCCACCTGAGGGAAGCGATGGGTCTTTTTGAACAGGTCGGACAACTTGTGGCGCTAAGGCCCATGCCCCGAGAAGATTGACTCCAGGTAGCCATCCGGGTCGGTTTAAGTGACTATGGCTCCAAACCTGAGCGTGCCAATCAGTAATTCGCCCCTGATCATCTAAACCAGCGTTCAACTCAATCAAACTGGCAGAACCGACTGGTGAGACACACATTTCATCTTGGCGCGTCCATTGCACCCGCACGGGTACTTGCAAGAGATGGGCTAGATAGGCAGCATCAAAAGCCACATCATCTGCTCCGTTATGACCGTAGCAGCCAGCACCTGGGCGATGCACAACATCTAACAAATCCAAAGAAAGACCTAGGGCAATGGCAATTTCTTGTCGAAGTTTGAAAACACCCTGGGAATGGGTATAAACAGTCAGTCCTTCTTTATCTGCACAGTGACGCAGTGGTTCTGCGAAAGCACAAGCCAATCCTATTGAAGCGTGCGCTATGTAGGGTTTGGAATAGCGTCGCTTGATATGTTGCGATGCGCGTAATGCTTGCCCTTGACTCACGACTTTTTCATCAACACAAGGTAAGCCAGACAACAATGTTTCGATTTCTTGATGTGCAGGTAAATTGGGCAGTTGCCATTCAATCGTGGAATAGGCTTTTTCGTATGCACGCAAAAGCTTGGCTTCATCCGGACCCAACAAAGCAATGAAATCGCCTTGGATCACTACCTCGCTGACACCTTCCAGCGATCGTAATTGCGCAGCATCTACATGACGTGCTCGCGCATGGGCATGCGGGCCTCGCAATATACGTGCATGCAACATATCGCTTCCCACGATATCGTGCACAAAACCTGGTCCGGTGAATTTACCTTGGAGATCGAATCGAATAAATGTTTCATCTGGTAAGCGCACCAGTGATGCCACATCTTGGCTTTTGTCTAGTGGAACATCGACGCGAATGAGGTCATAGTTGGTATCTTTTGCTAGCGCATGAAACCCAATTTTCTCTTTCGAATTGCCTGCAGAAAACATTCCTGCATCAAGCGTCAACTCATCCACACTGGTCGCAAGATGTTGCGCTGCTTTGTGGGCAAAAAATTGGCGCATATGAATACAGACATGCCGCAGCGCACTCGCGCCTACTTCGATAGAAAAACTACCTGCGGTGTAACCTTCATCTGGACTCAATGCGGTATGCCCAGCGATCAAATCAACATGCCGAGGATCAAGGCAAAGCTCTTCGCAAGCCAACTTTAGTAATGCAGCAGAGATACCCTGCCCAAGTTCTACTTTTCCACTATAAATTTGGAAGCGTCCATCATCCAACAATTGCACCCATTGCTTCAAAAAGGGGGATGTCTGAACGCTGGCAGGAAGTGCAGCTGTCATATTCCGCCTTTCGCTTGCAGGCGTTTTATTGCAACTTCAGTTGCGCGCAAAATTCGCACATGCGCTCCACAGCGGCATAGATGCCGATTTAATGTGTCGACGATTTGCTCTTTTGAAGGTCGCAGAGTGCGTTTTAGCAGTGCAGTCAAAGACATCAACATGCCATTGATGCAGTAGCCACATTGCGCAGCTTGTTCGTCGACAAAAGCTTGTAAAACAACTGCGCCGACGGGGTCCTCTTGCAAAGCGGCAGGTGTACGCACATCACAACCTTCTATTGACGCAATGGATATGCCGCATGACTGCTGGGCAACTCCGTCCACCATGACCGTACAGGCGCCACAGTTACCGGCACCGCAACCATAACGCACATCTTTGGCCTCACATGGGTTTCGTAAAAAATGGACAAAAGGTAACTTACTATCGACCGTTGCCGATGTTGTTACACCATTCAATTGAAATACAGTCACTTCTTCTCCGAGTTAGCAATCCACCATGCCGCGAGCTGCGTTCCATCGCCATCTCCGAGGCCTGAGGCAGCCGCTTGATCAAACACACGCATCGTTGCGCTTGCCACAGGCAATTCATAGCCCATTGCTTTTGCCTCCGCCGTCATAGCGCGAAGATCTTTACGTATAGAGTCAATATTGAAATGGGCAGGACCTTGGTCAATGCCATTTAACGCGGCAATTACAGCCGAACCGCGATACTTGAGAACGCCAGGCGCACCAGGCGTATCTGCCAAGATATCCATCAATCTTTCCGGCGAAAGTGCCGCTGGCTTTGCCATCAAAATGGCTTCGCTCAATGCCTGCCAATACACCAACAACGGCAAATTTACCGCCAGCTTCATACTAGCCCCAGCGCCGATAGCGCCGACATGTTCAACCCGTCGACACAGCTGATCCAATAGCGGCTTCGCACGAGAAAAATCAGCGGCCTCCCCTCCCACAAACCCAAACAACTGGCCTTGCTTTGCTGGCACAACAGTTCCGCCAACCGGGCACTCTAAAAGCGCAGCCCCAGCAGCTTTCACCCGGCTATGCAATCGGATAGATGTCTCAGGACGAACAGTACTCATTTCAACGAATAACTTTCCCCCAACATTTCCACTAAGAGCGCCGTTCTCTCCTAAATACGTATTTTCAATTGCAGCGGCATCAGTTAACAGGGAGAGGATAAATTCTGCTTGCGAGGTTGCTTCATACGGCGTTGAAGCCCAAGTAGCTC
>SYDB01000002.1 GCA_005786815.1 Burkholderiales bacterium | reverse complement strand
TGTAATCTTCGGTAGCTGTCTTTTTGGGTTTGAAGAAAATTTGCTCAGTTTCACCAAATTCAATCTACTCACCCAAGTACATATAAGCAGTGAAGTCGCTCACACGGGCAGCTTGTTGCATGTTATGGGTCACGATAGCAATGGTGTAGTCCGACTTTAATTCATTGACAAGCTCTTCAACTTTGCCCGTAGAAATGGGGTCTAGCGCAGAAGTAGGTTCATCCAGCAATAAAACAGAAGGCTTCACGGCAACGCTACGCGCAATACAGAGTCGTTGCTGTTGACCACCAGAGAGTGACAAACCATTTTGACCCAGCTTGTCTTTCACCTCTGTCCACAAAGCTGCTTTTGACAAAGCCCACTCTACCCGCTCGTCCATCTCGCTCTCGCTGAGGGTTTCATACAAACGCACTCCGAAAGCAATGTTGTCGTATATGGTCATCGGAAAAGGCGTAGGTTTTTGAAAAACCATACCGACACGCGCTCTCAAGAGATTCAAGTCTTGGCTTTTGTCTAATATGTTTTGCCCATACAAGTTAATCTCACCTTCAGCACGTTGCCCAGGGTAGAGGCTGTACATACGATTGAGTGTTCTTAGCAATGTGGACTTACCGCACCCTGATGGGCCAATAAAAGCAGTGACTTTACGTTCAGCAATATTCATAGAGACATTTTTGAGTCCTTGAAATTTGCCGTAAAAGAAGTTAAGGTTTTTTACTTCAATGGCGTTTTTTTGTTCTGTAATTTGATTCATTGTGATTCCAATATTTCGTGAATAGACAGATGCGCAAGGTGCATCAATGCACTTTTTCTCTAAAAACAACCCGCGCCAAGATGTTCAAAAGCAAGACAGTCATGGTGATCAACAATGCGCCGGCCCAAGCCAATCGGACCCAGTTGTCATAAGGGCTCATGGCAAATTGGAAAATTACCACCGGCAAGTTAGCCATGGGTGCGCCCATGTTCGTGCTGAAGAATTGGTTATTCAAAGCCGTGAAAAGTAATGGTGCAGTCTCTCCACTGATACGCGCAATCGCTAACAAAATACCCGTCATGACGCCGCTCTTGGCAGCACGCAAGGTCACCATAGTGGAGACTTTCCAACGAGGCGCACCCAACGCAAAAGCCGCTTCGCGCAAGCTACCAGGCACCAAACGCAACATGTTCTCGGTTGTCCGCATCACAACAGGTATAGCGATTAATGACAATGCCAAGCTTCCGGCATAGCCCGAAAAGTTACCTACAGTTGATACCGCGATGGCGTAGACGAATAAGCCCAACACAATGGACGGCGCAGACAACATGATGTCTGTCACAAAACGTGTGAGTTCTGCAGTTTTACTTTCATCACCAAATTCGGTGAGATAAATACCAGCCAATACGCCAACAGGTGTAGATACCAAAACGGTTAAGGCAACAATCATCAAGCTGCCCACAATGGCATTGCGCAGGCCACCGCCTTCAGTACCAGGGGCAGGAGTGTCTTGGGTAAATAAATTGAGGTCGACAGCCGCAAATCCATTTGAAAAAAGAATGTACAAAATCCAGATCAAAACAGTTAGGCCCAAAACCATGGCAGACATGGACAAAGCCAAACCAATACGACTTGAGAAACGTCTTTTTTTGTATAAATTATTATCAATTTGCATAATGCTCTTTCAAGAACCTTTTGCTTTTTCAGCGCGGTTAATCATTGCTTTTGCAGTTGCCAAAACGACAAAGGTGATGACGAAAAGTAAGAATCCAAGGGCGAACAAAGTAGAGAAATGCAAGCCTTCCGCTTCTCCAAATTCGTTCGCTAAAACCGATGCAATGGAAGTACCCGGAGAGAACAAGGAAGTCGGCATACGGTTCGCATTACCAATCACGAAAGTTACGGCCATGGTTTCACCTAGAGCGCGCCCAAGGCCCAACATGACACCGCCGATCACACCTTTTTGGGTGTAAGGCAACACTACTTTTCTCACAACTTCCCAAGTGGTGCACCCCAAACCATAGGCTGATTCACGAAGAATAGCGGGTGTAATTTCAAATACATCGCGCATCACAGCAGCGACAAAAGGCAACACCATAAATGCCAAGACAACGCCTGCGGCCAAAATGCCCATGCCGTTGGTTGCGCCACCGAATAAGGAACCTATCAATGGCATTCCTCCAAGCAACGCCTTGACAGGTACTTGAATGAAGTCAGCAAATAAAGGGGCAAATACAAACAGCCCAAACATACCGTAGATGATGGAAGGAACGGCTGCCAATAATTCGATAGATGTACCCAAAGGCCTACGTAACCACGTTGGACATGTTTCCGTTAGAAACACCGCAATTCCAAAAGCCAAAGGCACTGCAAGCACCATGGCGATAGTGGCGCTGGCGACAGTACCTACAACAGCAATGGCCGCACCGAAATCGTTCTTGATGATGTCCCACTCAACACGCCAAATAAACTGAAGGCCAAATTTATGAAATGTGGGCCATGCGTTGATGAACAGGGAAATAATGATTCCAAGAAGCGCTGCTAACACCAACAGAGAAAAACCTTGCGTAACTCTGTGAAAGAAAAAGTCTTGCGTTCGCTGCTTTTTAGCGATTTTCACCATGTCATTGCTGACAAGCTGAGCCGCTTCCATATGCGGACTAGTTGAATTCATAACAATATCCTCGCTAACTGAAAAAATCCGTCGGCACGCATACGAACCGACGGATCTTCAACAAACAAACTAACTAACTAAATTATTTTTGGATTTGCGAGAAAACGCGGCTACGAATTTGATCGGTTAACTTGTCTGGGAGTGCAACATAGTCAAGGTCTTCAGCCATCTTTTTACCGTTCTTGAATGACCAGTCAAAGAATTTCAAAGCTTCGGCAGAAGCAGCCTTGTCAGCTGGTTCTTTGTACATCAAGATGAATGAGGCTGTGCTGATGGGCCAGCTGTCTGCACCTTTGGCGTTGACCATGGAGATGCCCATTCCTGGAACGCTGAACCAGTCAGCTCCCGCAGCAGCAGAAGCAAATGTTTTGTCATCTGGAGACACATACTTGCCGTCGGCATTAAGCATCTGCATGAAGGTCATGTTGTTCTTTTTAACGTAGGCGTATTCCACATAACCAATAGCACCTTTGACGCGGTTGACGTTTGCAGCAACACCCTCGTTGCCTTTACCACCGACAGATGATGGGGCAGGCCATTTAACAGCTGCACCTTTACCAATTTTTTCGCTGAATTCTTTACTGATAGCAGACAAGTAGTCAGTGAAGTTGAACGTGGTGCCAGAACCATCGGCGCGGTGCACTACGGTTATTTCTAAATCCGGTAATTTTTTGCCGGGGTTCAATGCAGCAATCTTGGCGTCATTCCATTTGGTGATGGAACCAATGAACATTTCAGCCAACACGGGGCCAGTAATGCGCAATTCGCCAGGCTTGATACCGTCAACGTTCAAAACAGGGACTGTTCCACCAATGATGGCAGGGAACTGCACCATGCCGTCTTTGTCCAAGTCTGCACCAGAGACAGGCGCATCAGTAGCACCAAACGTCACTGTTTTGGCTTTGATTTGGCGGATACCGCCAGATGAGCCGATGGATTGGTAATTCAAACCATTGCCGGTAGCAGCTTTGTAAGCCTCAGCCCACTTGGCGTAAATTGGGAAAGGAAAAGTAGCACCCGCTCCTGTGATGTCTGCTGCAAAAGCAGAACCGATTGCTAAAGAAGCAATCGCAGTCATAGCGAGGGATTTCACGAAGTTGCGTTTGGTATTCACATCAGTCCTTAAGTGGTTAACAAGAGAAAAGACTGTATGGCGGCAGTGTGACAAAGGCATGACACTAAAAGCGATTGCCTATTAATTATTTATGAATAATTAATAAATAAAACTGAACTTTTTATATTAATTCACTGCAAGGTCGCAGCAATTCTTCGTGCACCAGATTCGGCTTGGTGTTGGTCGCGTGCCTCCACCATCACGCGCACCAAGGGCTCTGTGCCACTGGCTCGAATCAATACACGTCCGGTTTGCCCCAACTCAGCTTCTACTTTTTTTATCTCTCCAGCCAGACGCGGGTTGTCTTGCCATTTTTGATCGGGACGCAAACGTACATTAATCAATGTTTGCGGAAAGAGCGTGACGTCCGATAACAACTCGGCCATAGTGCGGCCGCTGCGCACGCAGGTTTGCAAAACTTGCAATGCACTTACCAAGCCGTCTCCTGTGGTGTGTTTGTCTAAGGCCAACAAATGGCCCGAACCTTCGCCACCCAAAATCCATTGTTGTTTTTCAAGTTCTTCCAGCACATAGCGATCGCCTACTTTGCTACGTACAAATGCGATACCGCGTTTTCGTAAGGCGAGCTCCACCGCCATATTGGTCATCAAGGTGCCCACCGCGCCCTGGATTTTTTCTCCTTGGCGCAATCTGTCATCGACCATCAAGTACAACAACTCGTCACCGTTAAAAAGGCGACCGCTGGCATCGACCAACTGCAACCTATCGGCATCTCCATCTAAGGCGATTCCGTAATCTGCTTTGTTGGCTTTGACTGCTCTAACCAAAGCATCGGGGTGGGTAGCACCTACTTCATGGTTGATATTCAAGCCATCTGGCGCGCAGCCAATGGCGATGACCTCTGCACCCAACTCATGAAATACTTTGGGAGCAATGTGATAGGCCGCGCCATGGGCAGCATCTACAACGATCTTGAGGCCTTTGAGAGTGAGCTCCGTAGAGAAAGTGCTTTTACAAAACTCGATGTAGCGGCCAGCAGCATCGTCAAGCCGTTTGGCTTTGCCTAAATTGGCGGAGTCTGCCCACACGGGGGCTTCATCTAATACTGCTTCGACATCCAATTCCCACACGTCGCTTAGTTTGGAGCCCTGCGCACTGAAGAACTTGATGCCGTTGTCGTCAAAGGGGTTGTGGCTAGCACTGATAACTACGCCTAAGCTGGCACGTTGCGCACGCGTTAAGTAGGCCACGCCTGGGGTTGGCAAGGGCCCAAGCAAAACAACATTGACACCCGCAGAATTAAAGCCCGACCCCAAGGCAGACTCCAACATATAGCCCGAAATGCGCGTGTCTTTACCGATCAACACGGTGGGCTTATCTTCTGTTCTTTTCAGAACGCGGCCAACCGCATGCGCCAAACGCAAAACAAAATCAGCGGTGATAGGCGATTGCCCTACCCGCCCGCGAATGCCATCAGTTCCAAAATATTTGCGATTCATAGTTTGTCTGCGCTTTCTTGTAGTTTTAGTGACCTTCTGATTGTCGCAAAGTGATTGGCTTTGATGCGTGCCGCCAAACTGCTAGGGCCTGCACTGTCGCCTCTACATCGTGTACACGCAACACCTGCGCGCCGCGCTCAACAGCAAGCAATGCAGCCGCAACACTAGGCACAAGACGCTCACCCACCTCGCAACCAGTCACCACGCCTAAAGATGACTTACGCGACCACCCCACTAGTAGGGGATAGCCCAAGACAGATAGTTGCTTTTGATGTGCAAGTAATTCGAAATTTTGTGTAACCGTTTTACCGAAACCAACACCAGGGTCTAAGGCCATGCGTTCTTTAGAAACCCCAAGTGCGAGCAAAGCCTGAACGCGCTCTTGAAGAAACGCAACAACCTTTGGAACAGCCAAACCTTCCATGGGATGCACCTGCATAT
>SYDB01000128.1 GCA_005786815.1 Burkholderiales bacterium | reverse complement strand
CATCATGATCTTGCCGGCATTTGGCATCATCAGCCACATCATTCCCGCATTTGCCCGTAAAAGATTGTTCGGCTACGCATCGATGGTGTACGCGACATCGTCTATCGCGATTTTGTCTTTCATCGTGTGGGCGCACCACATGTATGCAACAGGCATGCCCGTGACTGGTCAGTTGTTCTTCATGTACGCCACCATGTTGATCGCAGTGCCAACCGGCGTGAAGGTTTTCAACTGGATCGCTACCATGTGGAAAGGTTCGATGACATTTGAGACCCCCATGTTGTTTGCGGTGGGCTTTATTTTTGTGTTCACGATGGGCGGTTTTACTGGACTGATCTTGTCCATGGCTCCTATCGACACACAAGTACAAGACACGTATTACGTCGTAGCCCACTTCCACTATGTGTTGGTGGCAGGTTCTCTGTTTGCTATGTTTGCAGGCTTTTACTACTGGTGCCCCAAATGGACTGGCGTGATGTACAACGAAACACGCGGCAAGATCCATTTTTGGTGGACATTGATTTCGTTCAACGTGACCTTCTTCCCCATGCACTTCTTAGGTCTAGCTGGTATGCCACGTCGCTATGCTGACTACCCCATGCAGTTCACTGACTTCAACATGATTGCTTCAGTGGGCGCTTTCCTCTTTGGATTTGCGCAGGTGTATTTCTTCTTCTTCATCGTCTTGCCAGCGATGTTGGGCCATGGTGAAAAAGCTGCCGCAAAGCCATGGGAAGCTGCTGAAGGCTTGGAGTGGGAAATTCCATCGCCAGCTCCTTTCCACACCTTCGAGACACCTCCCAAGCTCGACGCTACGGCAACCCGCGTGATCGGCTAAAAGCAATGACGCCAGAGCAACGCAAGCAAAATCTTCGATTAGGGCTAATCTTGGCCTCTGTCGTAGCTGTTTTTTTCATTGGCTTCTTTGCCAAAATCATTTTGTTGAATCGCTGATCGCATGGTTCCTATCCGCCAAAATTTGTTGATGCTGAAAAAGCTAATCGTGGTGGCGGTTGGTATGTTTGCCTTCGGTTATGCCTTGGTGCCGATGTACCGCGCAATTTGTGAATTTACGGGTATCAATATTTTGGCTTTGGGTGAGCGTGAAGTCTTTGGTTCTGGCAATGCCCGTGCAAAGCCGACCAACTCGCAAGTTGATACCACCCGCACCATCACAGTTGAATTCGACGCGAATGCACGTGGTCCTTGGATGTTCAAGCCCGCGCAGTCATCCATGCAAGTTCACCCTGGCGAGATGATGACGGTGATGTACGAGTTCCAAAACGTGCAAAACCGCGTGATGTCCGCACAAGCCATCCCAAGCTATGCCCCACGCCAAGCGGCGGCGCACTTCAACAAAGTAGAGTGTTTTTGTTTCAACCAATACACCTTGGCGCCTGGCGAGAAAAAGCAATGGCCTGTGGTGTTTGTGATCGATCCAAAATTGTCAAAAGACGTGTCGACAATCACTTTGTCATACACATTCTTTGAAGTAGGTTCTAAAACACCTGCTGCACCTGTAGCGGTTGGACCGACCGATACAAAAATAGGGGCTGGCGCTTGAGCAAGCTCCAATCTTTGAAGCGTTCGGTGGTTGCCGTCGCATGGTCGTTTTTAGGAATTCGCAAAAGCAGTGAGTTCCAAGAAGATGTCGCAAAAATCTCGCCTTTGCATGTGCTTGGTGTTGGATTAGTGGCAGGTCTATTATTTGTGGCCGGGTTGGTGCTTTTGGTCAACTGGGTCGTTGCAAAGTAAAGAAGGAAGAAAAAATGAGTAGCAACTCACATGGCACCACGCCTTACTACTATGTGCCCGCACCCTCGCGTCACCCTGCGATGGCTGCTTTGGGTTTGTTCTTTGTGATCTTGGGCGCTGGCCAATGGGTCAATGGTGCTGACTGGGGCAAATACTCTCTGTTCTTTGGCTTGGCATTCTGGTTGTTCGTGCTGTACCAGTGGTTTGGTGACGCCATCGCAGAGAGCGAATCAGGCCTGTTCGGTCACAAGATTGACTTGTCTTTTCGCTGGAGTATGAGTTGGTTCATATTTTCTGAAGTGATGTTCTTTGGCGCATTCTTCTCCGCCTTGTGGTGGGCGCGTGTGCATTCGGTCCCCGAACTCGGCAATTTAGAAAACTCATTGCTGTGGCCTGGTTTTAAGGCGGCTTGGCCATCTGTTGTCGCTGGCGCTACTGCTTCTCCCGCCGGCATCATCGAGCCTTTTCAGGTGATGACACCTTTCTGGTTACCCACGATCAACACTGCTTTGTTGTTGAGTTCTGGTGTGACATTGACTATTGCGCACCATGCTTTGATTGAAAACAAGCGTGACACGACTATCAAGTTCATGTGGTTAACGGTTGCGTTAGGGGTTGTTTTCTTGTTCGTGCAAGGTTACGAATACAGCCACGCTTACAGCGATATGAACCTCAAACTCACTTCTGGCGTGTACGGTTCTACGTTCTACATGCTCACAGGTTTCCACGGTTTCCATGTATTCTTGGGCATGCTGATGTTATTGGTCATCACCCTGCGTTTGCAAAAAGGCCATTTCACTTCAAACAAGCATTTTGGCTTCGAAGGCGCCGCGTGGTATTGGCACTTTGTGGACGTGGTGTGGTTAGGCCTCTACATCTTGGTGTATTGGCTGTAAAGCAGGCTAGCAAAGCGAATGAAGGCCGCGTGTGCGGCCTTTGCTTTTTGTAGCAATCTCTGAAGGGGGCTATAAAAATGTTTAGCGACCAGCCTCAATACCTGTGGGATGAATGTAGCCAAGTTGCCAAGCAATCAGCACACAAATAAATAGAAAGATCGAGATACCGACCCTAAGCCCCAAGGCTTTGACCATATTTTTGGATTTAGGCTGATCACTCGGGCCAGAGCGCATCATAAAAATGAGCGCAGAGGCCAAACTGCCCAAGATAGCTAAAAATGCAAGTGCAACAATGAATTTCATACAGGACATTATCTCTGCCCCGCGTCAACGCTCTTTGTTGGTGGTCACGATGGCCACATTGGTGGGTGTGGCTTTGACGGTGTGTTTAGGGGTGTGGCAGTTGTCACGTGGCCACGAAAAAGAGGCTTTGCATGCAGCCATCATGGCGCAACAGGCGCAGCCGGCACTAGACACTGCGGCCGTATTAAAAGACAGAAGTGTGTTTGCCCAATTGCACCAAGGCGTGAGTCTAGAAGGCCGATGGTTATCTCAGCACACGGTGTATTTAGAAAACCGTCCCATGCAAGGACGTTCAGGTTTTATTGTGTTGACCCCGATGCAATTAGATGGCGGCACAACTGTCTTGGTGCAGCGCGGATGGATACCGCGCCACCAACAAGACCGCACTTTGTTGGCACCTGTTGATACACCGCAAGGCCAAGTGCAAGTGAGTGGCCGCATTGCATCAGGTCCATCCGAAGTCATGGGCTTGGGTGAAACCTCTTTGAAAACAACAGCACAGACCACAGGGCAATCGCCCATTAGGCAAAATCTAAAACTTGTTGAATTCAGCAACGAGATCGGCGTCTCACTGGTAGGAACTGTTTTACAAACCGATTCTGATGCTGACGGTTTGCAACGCAATTGGCCGCAAATCACGGCTGGCGTAGAAAAGCACTGGGGCTATGCCTTTCAGTGGTTTGCATTGGCTGCTGTGCAGTTACTGCTGTATTTTTGGTACCAATGGATAAAGCCTTATCGCCATGCAAGATAAAAAAACTCCCGACACATCGCACCCACTAGGCATGACCGTCTATGACTTGCCATTGCCTGCAGAGGTGGTGCAAGCGGATGCTAAGCGCACCAGCATGGGACGCTTGAATATGCTGTTGGTCTTATTGGCTTGTGCAGCGCCAGTTGTGGCCTCTTACATCACTTACTACTGGGTTCGACCTGAAGCGCGCCGTAACTATGGTGAATTGATCCAACCTACGCGCCCCACACCTTCGATAGCGGTTGCGCGTCTGGACGGCAACGATATGAAGTTGACCGATCTTAAAGGTCAGTGGTTATTGGTCAGTGTTGCTGGTGCTGCCTGTGATGAACCGTGTCAGCAACGCTTGTATTTACAGCGACAAATTTTGGTGGGTTTGGGTAAAGAGCGTCCACGCACAGAATGGGTATGGCTGGTCAATGACAAGGCAGAGATTCCCAATACCTTGCTGCCAGGTTTAGAGGAAGCCACCGTTCTGCGTGCAGACCCCAAAGCGCTTGCGCAATGGTTGCAACCAGAGGCCAACAAAAAGTTAGAAGACCACTTGTACATGGTCGACCCTATGGGTGAGTGGATGATGCGTTTCCCAGCGCAACTCAATGCCGAAGGTGCATTAAAAGTAAAGCGTGATATTGAGCGTTTGTTGCGCGCTTCCGCCTCATGGGATGGACCTGGCCGATGAACTCGCTTTATAACTTTGCTCCAACACTGCACCTGCTGATCTTGGGCGCTTTGGTGGCCTCCGTGCCTTTGGGCTGGATGTGGTTGAGAAAGTCTTCTGCCTCCAATTCACAGCGGGTGGTCTGGTTCACACAACTGACCCTTTTCATCACTTTTGATTTAGTGTTGTTTGGTGCTTTTACGCGTCTGACCGATTCTGGTTTGGGTTGTCCTGATTGGCCAGGTTGTTATGGATTTGCAAGCCCGATAGGTGCAGTCAATGCCATAGATGCAGCGCAAACTGCTATGCCTACTGGCCCTGTGACGCACCAAAAAGCATGGATTGAAATGATCCACCGCTATATGGCTATGGGGGTAGGTGGCTGCATATTGACCTTGGCATGGTTTGCGTGGTCGAAGCGGTCGCCAGGTTCCAACACCAAATTACCAACCCTTACTTTGTTATGGGTCTGTGTGCAAGGCGGATTTGGTGCGCTCACTGTCACGATGAAGTTATTTCCAGCAATCGTCACTTTGCATTTACTTGGGGGCTTGGTGCTTTTGGCCTTGTTGACCATACAAATTTATCAGCAGCGCCAAGTTACACCAATTGAAATCTCCTCGAGACTTTATGGAAGTGCATGGATTTGTGCCGCATTGCTGTTGTTGCAAATCCTTTCTGGCGGATGGGTGAGCACCAATTACGCGGTTTTGGCGTGCAACACCTTCCCGCAATGCCAAGACAGTTGGTGGCCTGCGATGGACTTCTGGAATGGCTTCACGTTATGGCGACCTTTAGGTCTTGATGCAATGGGTGGGTCCTTGACCTTTGAAGCTTTAACGGCTATTCACTACGTGCATCGTTTAAGTGCTTATGTCGTTTTCATTGCTTTAGGTGCTTTGGCATGGCGACTACTGTCTGTGAACGGTGCAAAGCATCTTGCAAAAGTCTTAGGCGCTTTGTTGCTTTTACAACTCCTAACTGGGCTTTCTAATGTTGTCCTGGATTGGCCCTTGATCGCTGCAGTAGTCCACACGGGTGGTGCTGCAGCACTGTGCATCACTATGGTGTGGTTGCTGTGCATAGCGCGTAAACTGAAAACTGTATGACCGACAACTTCTCTCTGATGACCCGTTTGCGCCAATTCAATGCGCTCACCAAACCGCGTGTCATCCAATTGATTGTGTTTTGTGCATTGATAGGCATGGTGCTCGCTGTGCCCGGCGTGCCTACTTGGGATGAAGTGCAGTTGGGTTTGTGGTCTTGCGTAGGTATTTGGTTTGTAGCGGGTGCCGCAGCCGCCTTCAATTGCATTGTGGAGAAGAAAATTGACGCGGTCATGAAACGCACCGCATGGCGACCCACTGCTAAAGGCGAGTTGTCTGACGCAGAGACCTTGGTTTTTTCTGGGCTGATGTGCGCATTTGGTTCATGGCTCTTGTACGTGTGGGTCAATCCACTCACCATGTGGTTGACCTTCGCCACGTTTGTGGGCTATGCCGTCATCTACACCGTCATCCTCAAGCCCTTGACACCACAAAACATCGTGATTGGTGGCGCATCTGGCGCCATGCCGCCTGTGCTGGGTTGGGCTGCGATGACGGGTGATGTCGGGCCTGAAGCACTGATTTTGTTCTTGATTATTTTCTTGTGGACGCCGCCGCATTTTTGGGCGCTTGCGCTTTACCGCGTGGAGGATTACCGCAAATCAGGATTACCCATGTTGCCCGTGACCCACGGTAACGAATTCACCCGTCTGCAGATATGGCTCTACACCATTGTTTTGTTTGCAGCGTGTTTGATGCCTTTTGTCTACCGCATGAGCGGTTGGTTTTATTTGATCGCCGCTGTTATTTTGAGCCTTGGTTTTTGTGGCTATGGTTGGGCTTTGTGGCGCAACTACTCTGATGCGTTAGCGCGCAAAACATTTCGCTTCTCGCTCATCCACTTGAGTGTGTTGTTTGCAGCCTTGTTGATAGACCACTATTTATGAATACCCACACCCAACGCCGTCCAATGGCAAGCCTGGCGTTTGGACTCGCCCTTGTCTGTGGCTTGACGCTGTTTAGTGCCTGCAGTCCAGACAAACCCAAATTCAACGCCATCGACGTCACGGGTGCAAACTATGCGAAGGGTTTTTCCCTTAAAGACCACACAGGCCAAGAGCGCAAGTTAACGGACTTCAAAGGCAAAGTGGTGGTGGTATTTTTTGGCTACACCCAATGCCCCGACGTATGTCCCACCACCATGACTGAACTGGTAGAGGTCAAACGTTTATTAGGTGCTAACGGCGAAAAGCTTCAAGCTGTATTCATTACCGTAGACCCTGTGCGTGACACGGCCGAGTTACTCAATGCCTACGTCACCAACTTTGATCCGAGCTTTGTGGCCTTAATCCCCTCGTCCGAACAACTGGTAGAGGTAGCCAAAGAATTCAAGATTTACTACAAGAAGGTCGATGGCAAAACGCCTACGAGTTACACCATGGACCATTCCGCTGGCAGTTATATCTTTGACGCCCAAGGCCAAGTGCGTTTGTTTAGCCGCTACGGCAGTGGGGCGCAGGCGATTGCGCAAGACATCGCTGTCTTGCTAAAGCCTTAGGCGTATTGGGCCAAAGCCGCCTTCATTTTTTTCATGGCGGCCACTTCAATTTGACGGATGCGCTCTGCGCTTACACCGTACTCAGCTGCTAGTTCATGCAGCGTCATACCGCCTGAGCCATCGTCTTGCACCTTGAGCCAGCGCTCTTCGACCACGCGACGGCTGCGCTCGTCGAGTACTTCTAGGGCGGCTGCAATACCGTCAGATGCCAATACATCGCGCTGGTGCGCCGCCATCATGACGGTGGGTTCGTGGTTGACGTCGCTTAAGTAAGCGATAGGGCCAAAAGCCTCTTCGCCTTCGTCGGTGGGTGTGGGGTCGAGCATCACGTCGCCACCTGACATACGCATTTCCATTTCTAGCACTTCTTCTGGTTTGACCTTGAGTTGTTTGGCGACAGCATCCACCTCTTGCGGGTTGAGCGTGCTGCGGTGCATATCGGAATCGCTGGCATCTGCATCGGCCTTGAAGCCTTGCTTCATCGAGCGCAAATTAAAGAAGAGTTTGCGCTGGGCTTTGGTGGTTGCCACTTTGACCATGCGCCAGTTCTTCAAGATGTATTCATGGATTTCGGCTTTGATCCAGTGGAGGGCGTAACTCACCAAGCGCACGCCTTGGTCAGGGTCAAAGCGTTTGACAGCTTTCATCAGGCCGATATTGCCTTCTTGGATAAGGTCGCCATGGGGTAAGCCATAGCCTAAATATTGACGAGAAATCGACACCACCAAACGTAAGTGAGAGAGCACTAACTTACCGGCAGCCTCAAGATCATTATCGTTCTTCAGTTTACGGGCGAACTCCTGCTCTTGCTCTAAGGTGAGCATGGGCATGCGGTTCACCGCGGAGATATACGCGTCTAAATTGCCTAGCGATGGGACCAGAGCCCAAGGGTTGGCAACAGCCAATGTGGAACTTGATAAGGTATTCATTTGTAGTCCTTTCGGGTACTTATGACGATTTTAGCACTCTGCTGTTGGGAGTGCTAACTTTGTGTCTTTTTGCCCTTTATCTGACCTGTGAGCAGCAGAAATAGGGCGTCACTGCAACAAAGCTTGGGCAAATTCTTGGGCATTAAACGTCTCCAAGTCTTCCACGCCTTCGCCCACACCAATGAAATAAACCGGCACCACACTCCCGCCAGTTGCGACGCGAGACTGCCCCCACAGGGCGATGGCTGCCAAAACTCCGCCTTTTGCGGTTCCGTCCAGTTTGGTAACTACCAAGCCGGTGAGGCCCAAGGCTTCGTCAAAGGCCTTGACTTGCGCCAGTGCGTTTTGTCCAGTGTTCCCATCAATGACGAGAAGTACTTCATGTGGCGCAGTGGCATCCGCCTTTTGGACGACGCGTTTGATTTTTTTCAGCTCTTCCATCAAGTGGAGTTGGGTCGGCAGCCGCCCGGCGGTGTCTACCAACACTACGTCTTTGCCGCGCGCCTTGCCAGCAGAGACTGCGTCAAAACTCACAGCGGCTGGATCGCCTCCCGCCTGCGAGACGATATCCACCGAATTGCGCGTGGCCCAAACACCCAATTGCTCTTTGGCTGCTGCGCGAAACGTATCGGCTGCAGCCAGCAAGACCGAAGCACCGCTCTCGCTCAAATGGCGGGTGAGTTTGCCAATGGATGTGGTTTTGCCCGCACCGTTCACACCAGCCACCATGATCACGGTTGGAACGTGTTCGCCCACAGTCAGTGTTTTTTGTAACGGTGTGAGCAATTGCGTGATCGATTGCTCCAACAGCGCTTTGACTGCCGCTGGTTCTGTGGTCGATGCCTCTTTCACGCGCTGCTTCAAGTCTTTCAAAAGATATTCGGTAGCGGCGACACCGGTATCTGCCATCAAGAGCGCTGTTTCTAGTTCTTCATACAGCGCATCGTCAATGCGCGCCCCCGTAAAAACGCTGCTAATGCTGTGGCCTGTGCGTTGCAAGCCTTTGCCCAAGCGCTGCAGCCAACTCTGACGTGTCTGCGTGGGTGCTTGTTGAGGCTCTGTCTTTGCAGGCTCTTGCGGAGATTTTTTCTTAAAAAAACTAAACATGTGTGGGGTTTCTAGAATCAAGCATTCTATGAAACCGTTTACGCGCCCAATATCTCCCAAAGATAAGCCTGCATCCGCGCACAAGGGCGCTGGAGAAGTCCGCATCATTGGCGGGCAATGGCGACGCACCAAATTGCCCGTGGCGAACAAATCAGGCCTGCGTCCTACGCCAGACCGTGTGCGTGAGACATTGTTCAATTGGTTAGGACAATCTTTGCTCGGATGGAAATGCGCGGATATCTTTGCGGGCACTGGCGCATTGGGGCTAGAAGCGGCGTCTCGCGAAGCCAGTGTGGTGCAACTCTGCGAGCAAGACACTGTGTTGGTAGAGCAACTCCAAGCGCATATCGATCGCCTCAAAGCATCTGCGGTGCATGTTCAGCGAACCGACGGTGTGTCTTGGCTTGCCAGACAAGCGCCCCAAAGTTGGGATCTTGTTTTCATCGATCCGCCTTTTGAGAGCGCATTGTTTGAGCCTGCAATAAAAGCTGCTGCCCAAAGCATTAAGCCCGATGGCTGGGTCTATTTGGAATCCCCTAAAAAATGGGATGACGCCGAGTTATCAGCCCTAGGTTTACAAACCTATAGATATTTGAAGGCTGGCAACGTACATGCGCACTTGTTACAACGGATTGCATAATCGCTTGCATGCATATCAAAAATCTCAGGAGCCGCTATGTCTGAACCCGTGATTGCCATTTATCCTGGCACTTTTGACCCAATAACCTTGGGGCACGAAGACATCGTAGCGCGCGCTTCTAAATTATTCGATACGGTCATCGTGGCAGTGGCTGCTGCACACCATAAAAAAACATTGTTTTCTTTAGATGACCGCCTGTCCATGGCACGCGAGGTATTGAAAAGCAATAAAAAAGTCAAAGTGATGCCGTTTGATGGCTTGATGCGCGACTTTGTCAGAGAACAGCACGTCAAAGTGATGGTGCGTGGCGTGCGCATTGGCACCGACTTTGATTACGAATTCCAACTCGCTGGCATGAACCGCCAATTGATGCCCGATGTAGAAACTGTGTTTCTAACGCCTAGCGCTCCGTACCAATTTATCTCGAGCACATTTGTGCGAGAAATTGCATTGCTCGGTGGCGAGGGTGATGGCAACAACTTGGTGTCTCCTGCTGTCTACCAAAAACTGATGGTCTTAAAAGCCGCCAACGTGTCCGCAAAAAAATGACCGACTTTTTATTGATTCGCCATGGAGAAACCGATTGGAACCGCGAACTGCGCTTCCAAGGGCGGATCGACATTCCGTTGAACGATATAGGTCTATTGCAAGCCCAACGTGTAAAAAAACGTTTCACGCAGACTCTCGCGCAATGGCGCGCTGACAAGCGGGAAATCCATGGTGTTGTCAGCAGTGTTTTGCAACGCGCACACCAAACAGCGCAACCGGTTGCTGAACTTTTAGGTTTTGAGCCTGTTTTAGATCCTGGCTTGCAAGAGCAGTGCTACGGTATTTTCGAAGGACTGACCGCACAAGAAATCAAGCTCCAATACCCCGAAGCGTGGGTCCAATGGTTAGCATTCAATTCCCAAGTGGCTGTGGAAGGCGCTGAGAGCGCGCAAGTCTTCCATGACCGCGTGATGCTGACGATGAATGAATTGGCCGCTCAGTATGTGGATGGCCATGTGGTGGTGGTCACGCATGGCGGCGTGCTCGACATGGTTTGGCGACATGCACAGCAACACACTTTGGATGGAAGACGTGTTTGCGACATCCCCAACGCTGGTATCAACCATGTGTCATGTATCGATGGCCAATGGAAAGTTGTGAGTTGGGCAGATACCGCGCATTTGGCAGATTTACCGCCTCAACCCGTCTATCACCAGACACAACTCAAGGCATAAGGCGGAAACATATGGCTTTGATGATCACCGACGAATGCATTAACTGCGATGTGTGCGAGCCAGAGTGCCCGAATGAAGCTATCTTTTTAGGGCCTGAAATCTATCAGATCAACCCCGACAAATGCACCGAATGCGTGGGCCACTTTGACGAGCCGCAGTGTGTGCAAGTGTGTCCTGTAGCCTGTATTCCTATTCATCCTCAACATGTGGAATCGCAAGAAACTTTATGGGAAAAGTTTCGTCGCTTGCAAAACCAAGCGGCTTCTTAATTACACAGCCTCTGGTCGTGGGGGCTTGGGCCTTGGCGGTTTGGCTGTGTGCACCAATTGTGTGGCCATCACCATATCCCCAGCTAATAAAAATGGCACTGCAGAGCGTGCACGTGATATGCAGTCCTCTATGGCGCTACGTTGATCGGGTGCAGGTTTTTTGAGAACCCAGTTAGCGACTTCTTCTTTCACACCGGGGTGACCAATGCCTATGCGCAAACGCCAATATTGGTCAGTACCAAGCTGGGCGTGGATGTCACGTAAACCGTTGTGGCCTGCATGGCCGCCACCGAGTTTGATCTTGGCCTCACCTGGCGTAATGTCTAACTCATCGTGTACGACTAATATTTCTTCAGACGCTACTTTAAAAAATTGCGCCAATGTACGAACCGACTTGCCAGACACATTCATGAAGGTTTGCGGTTTGAGTAACCACACTTGATGGCCTTGAAAACTGGTTTTGGCAACCAAGCCATGGTAGCTGCGCTCCGCATGAAATGGTGATTTGAGATCTTGCGCAACCGCATCTAGCCACCAAAACCCCGCGTTGTGGCGCGTGTCTTCGTATTCAGGGCCAGGATTGCCTAGGCCAACAAACAACTTGATCATGTGGCAAATTATCGGTGAGGTTGAAGTGATAGCCGCTAACAAAAAGGCCCACCGAAGTGGGCCTTTGTTGCAAGCAAATAAAGTTTACTTTTTGGCAGCAGGAGCGGCAGCAGCAGGAGCGGCCGCCGCAGCGGCTGCAGCTTGCTGAGGAGTTGGCTCTTCGGCTTTGGTAGCAACCACGGCGACCAACACAGGGTTGGATTTGCCATGGGTAACAGCGACCACGCCAGCTGGCAAGGTGATGTCGTTGACATGCAAAGAATGGCCTTTGGTCAATTTGCTCAAATCGATGGCGATGAACTCTGGCAAGTCTTTAGGCAAGCAAGAGACTTCGAGTTCGGTCATCACATGGTTGATCAAACACATATCAATTTTTGCAGCAGGTG
>SYDB01000008.1 GCA_005786815.1 Burkholderiales bacterium | reverse complement strand
GGCTTATGCACACCTACAAATGGCTGGCGATTGAGACCAGTACCGACATGCTCTCTCTGGCTATCGCTTCGACACAAGGCGATGCATCTGAGGTGTGGGCGCATACGTCGCAAGGTGGCGCCAAGTCATCGCAACTGGTTTTGCCAGAGATTGTGCGATTGATGGATGAAGCGCAAATGCGTTTTACAGATCTGACGGCTGTCGTCTTTGGCAAGGGCCCAGGCTCATTCACTGGTTTGCGTACTGCGTGTTCGGTGGCGCAAGGGCTGGCCTTTGGTGCTGGCGTGCTTGTTTTGCCTATCGACACCTTGTTGGCGGTGGCGGATGACGCGCGTTATCAAAACGCGCAACAAAAACATCAACATAAACACCAACAAACGCAACAACAACCAGAACAACTTACCCTGCAAGAGCAAAGATTCTTTGTTGCTATGGATGCGCGCATGGATCAGGTCTACACCGCAGCCTACGAATGGCGATCCGACTGGCAATGCGTGCAAGCGCCCTCAGTTTGCTTTCCTGAAGAAATTTCCGTGCCTACCGAATGGAAAGATCTCGAATTCATCACAGTCGGAAATGCGTGGGACGCGTTCGCAGCACGATCGCCAGCAGAACTCTCAGGTCAACATATGTACGCCATGCCAACTGCACAAGCCTTGCTGCGCTTAAGCCCAGTTGCGTTCGGGCAAGGCTTGGCAGTCCAACCAGAAGATGCATTACCCCTCTACATTCGAAACAAAGTAGCGCAAACCACCCAAGAGCGCGCGCAACTCAAACTTGCCACGACAATTTCCACATGAGTGCTGTTCTCAAACCTGAAGTCCGACTAGAGCCGCTTGATCTTGCGCGCCTCGATGACGTGGTGCATATCGAACAGCGCGCCTACAGCCACCCTTGGACACGCGGTAATTTTTTAGATTCGCACAAGGCGGGATACCAAGTCATCACCCTTTTGGGTGAAGACAGTTTGTTGGGTTACTTCGTCGCCATGCCTGGCGTGCAAGAAGTGCATTTACTGAACATCACAGTTGACCCCGACTATCAGCGACAAGGCTGGGGCGTGATGATGTTGGATGCGCTGTCCATTTGGTCACGCGGGCAAGACGCCAAATGGTTGTGGTTAGAAGTGCGCGCCAGCAACCTGCGCGCAATAAATGTGTATCAGCGTTATGGATTTAAACGCGTGGGTGAGCGCAAAAACTATTACCCCTTGCAAGTGGGCCAACGCGAGCATGCGGTGGTGATGTCTTTGCAGCTCTGAGCCCAGCGCTTGTCACAATACGCTCTATGTCAGACACCTTGCAACTAGACAAACGCCAACGCGCCATGCTCGCGGAGATGGGTGTGCGGGTGTGGACGCCCATCGAAGCAGTTGCGCCTGTCAAAGAAGCTAGCGAAAGCTTGGCCTCAGTCGCAGTTAAGCCGTCATCTTTTGAAGTAAATTCACAAACCGCAAACAACCTAGATTGGCCAAACCTTCGCGAGGCAGTTGCCAATTGCCAAGCATGTGGCTTATGCACAACAAGACGCAATACCGTGTTTGGTAGCGGTTCGCATGTGCCCAACTCAGACACTAATAAGGAAACGCAACCCGTTGATTGGCTAATCGTCGGGGAAGCCCCCGGTGAGAATGAGGACGCCGAAGGCGAGCCCTTTGTAGGCCAAGCCGGACAACTTCTAGACAATATGTTGCGCGCGATGCAACTCTCACGCACTGGTGAACTCTCAAGTGCAAGCAAATCACAGCAAAGCATTTTCATCACCAATGTGCTCAAGTGCCGCCCACCAGGTAACCGCAATCCTGCGCCAGAAGAGGTTGCGCAGTGCATGCCTTATTTGCAGCGCCAAATTGCGTTGTTACAGCCCAAAATTATTTTGGCAATGGGACGCTTTGCAGCGCAAGCCTTGTTGCGCGACAGCATTGACAAGATAGATACCATCCCGCTAGGCAAACTGCGCGGCCAAGTGCATCACATGGGTAATACCCCTGTGGTGGTCACCTACCACCCTGCTTATGTGTTGCGTAACTTGCCTGAAAAAGCCAAGTTGTGGGCAGATGCATGTTTGGCGATAGCGACGCTAAACCAACCCTAAACCACGCAAAAAAATAGGCGTAAAAACTACGCGTCGATATTAAGTAATCGCCTAGAGTTCCACCACTTGCCGCTCCGGCCACAAGACCGAAGCAATCGCCATGAAAAGCGACAGAACGAATAACTCACGCCAATATATATGTGGGATACGAAATGGAACTTTCAGAAAAAACAACGCTAGGCCTAGAAGCTAAAGCCCAGTCCACATAGACTAACTGCGAAAGGTGAGGGGTGGATAGCCTGTCACACCCATCTTCATGATGGGCCAGTTGCATCCCCACACCAAGGTCAACGTGATCAGGGTCCAAAGTTGTCGCCTTGTGAGGCTGGGGAGTGCGGGCATGGCGGCCATGTTAAGCCCTTGTCCATTAAGGCCTCCTAAAATCACACCATGAACTTCCTCACCATGCTGCGCACAGCCCAGCAACAAAACGCCAGTTTGCTGTGTGTAGGCTTGGACCCAGAGCCCTCACGTTTCCCTGATCACATCCACGGCGATGCTAACAAAATCTACGACTTCTGCGCCGCCATCGTGGACGCTACTGCCGATTTGGCGATTGCTTTCAAACCCCAAATCGCCTACTTTGCCGCGCACCGTGCAGAGGGACAGTTAGAGCGTTTGATGGAACACATTCGGCGCGTTGCGCCCCAAGTGCCGATTATCTTGGACGCTAAGCGTGGTGATATTGGATCTACGGCAGAGCAATATGCGATCGAAGCTTTCGAGCGCTATGGCGCAGATGCTGTCACCCTCTCGCCCTTCATGGGTTTTGATTCGGTGCAACCGTATTTGAAGCACCACGATAAAGGTGCGTTCTTGTTGTGCCGCACTTCCAACCCTGGCGGCGACGATTTGCAAAACCAACGCTTAGCCTCGGTTGCGGGTCAACCCAAGATGTACGAGCACATCGCAGGTTTGGCGCAAGGTCCTTGGAATTTCAATGGCCAGTTGGGTTTGGTCGTAGGCGCGACCTACCCTGAAGAAATCGAACGTGTACGCGAACTGGCGCCCACTTTGCCTTTGTTAATTCCTGGTGTCGGCGCGCAAGGTGGCGATGCCATTGCCACTGTTAAAGCTGGCTTGCGTCAGAAAAATACTGCGACGGGTAGCGAGACCACCGGCCCCATCATCGTCAGTTCGTCGCGCGCGATTTTGTATGCGTCAAAGGGACAAGACTTTGCTGCTGCGGCTAGAAAAGTGGCGATGCAAACTCGCGAGACATTGCAGTTGGCTAGGACTGCCTAGTCACACCAACAACCGCTTCAAATATCGCCCCGTAAAACTCGCGGGGTTCTCTGCCAGTTGCTCAGGCGTTCCAACACCGACGACCTGTCCACCACCCGAGCCGCCCTCGGGTCCCATATCGATGAGCCAGTCAGC
>SYDB01000127.1 GCA_005786815.1 Burkholderiales bacterium | reverse complement strand
TCCAGCAACAAAGCCTCGTCATAGCCTTCGTCGGTCACTTCCATATTGGCCAGAATCGAATTGGTGTAATTGCTCACCGCCTTGGCTTGTGTCATTGTGATGTTCACATGGTGGCGTGTGTAGCTAGACGTCTTGACGCGGATGCCCTTCTTCAAACCCTCTTCGCCCAAATAAGCGCCCCAGGCCCAAGCCGCCACCATCAAATGGATGGTGTTACCTTTGGGGCTGACGCCAAGCTTCTTGTCACCGATCCACACCAATGGACGGATGTAGCAGCTCTCCAATTTGTTAGCGCGCACGACATCGCGTTGCACATCCATGATTTCTTGTTTACTAAACGGACTATGCATGCGCAAAATCTTCGCGCTGTTGAACAAGCGCTCGGTATGTTCTTCCAATCGAAAGATTGCTGTACCGTTGGCAGTGTTGTAAGCGCGCACGCCCTCAAAAGCGCCGCAACCGTAATGCAAAGTGTGTGTGAGGACGTGGATCTTGGCGTCGCGCCACTCGACCATTTTTCCGTCCATCCAGATTTTGCCGTCACGGTCTGACATGGAGGGGATAACGACGCTCATGGGAATTCCTTTAGGGTTTTAGGCTGTAGCCAATTAAGTGTATGGAGAGATTTTAGCGATCAGCTGTTTGCTGCCTCGCCAGGCGTAATGTCGGTCGCCTGGAAAGGCCTATCCAAGGTCCAACTCTGCAACTTACCCGCCACAAACACGGTGCGCACCACCGACTGGCTACCATCGCGCCAGCTAAAGATCTCGGGTTGTGCATCTTTTTCGCTTTCTGGCTGCCCTAATGCGCGGGTCATGGCAATCACATGCATCAGGTTCATACCGGTTTTAAGTTTGGCGTTCAACATCACTGCGCTATCGACAAAGCCAATAGGCCGCTGACTGGCGCGTTTCATGGTTTGCACGAGCCTAGTGAAGTGCAATAAGGTCCACATCACGCCGGCTGAGACCACCATCGCCACGCCCAGCCAGCCCCATGATTGCCAAGCCCAAGCCGTTAAAACCACGGCGGCAAGCGGTACCAAATATCTTTGAAAGTTCATTCGGCTATTGTCTCAGGCAAAAGTATGAATTTCCCCACGACAAAGGCATAACGATTTGTGTGCGCCCACACGTAGCGCCTTTGCGGCGCAAAAAACCAATGGAGGCCGACCGATTAAATTAACTGAGTGCGCGAACCAATGAAATAGCCTCATCGACTCGCTCAACTGCATGAACTGTCAAACCTTCGATAGGTTTTTTAGGCGCATTAGCCTTGGGAATTACAGCTACGCTGAAACCTAGTTTGGCCGCCTCTTTTAACCGCTCTTGCCCCCTCGGAGCAGGACGAACTTCCCCAGCCAAACCTACTTCACCGAAAGCAATAAAACCAGCAGGCAGTGGCTTACCCCGCAAACTGCTCTGTATTGAAAGCATGACTGCCAAGTCCGCTGCAGGCTCGCTAATTCGCACACCACCCACTGCGTTTACAAATACGTCTTGATCCATACAAGCCACCCCAGCGTGTCGGTGCAAAACCGCCAACAACATCGCTAAGCGGTCACGGTCTAAACCGACGCTTAGACGACGCGGAGACGGCCCACCACTATCGACCAACGCCTGAATTTCAACCAGCATTGGGCGCGTGCCTTCGAGCGTCACCAAGACACAACTGCCTGGCACAGGCTCAGCGTGTTGGCTCAGAAAAATCGCGCTTGGATTGCTGACGCCTTTGAGGCCTTTTTCGGTCATCGCGAAGACACCGATTTCGTTCACAGCGCCAAAGCGGTTTTTGATCGCGCGCACCAAGCGGTAAGTGGAGTGGGTGTCGCCTTCGAAGTAGAGAACGGTGTCAACCATATGCTCCAACACCCGTGGGCCAGCCAATGCACCTTCTTTGGTCACGTGTCCGACCAATACCACCGCCGTGCCAGTAGCCTTTGCCATGCGGGTGAGGTGCGCCGCACATTCGCGCACTTGCGCGACGGAGCCTGGCGCGCTAGTTAGTTGGTCCGAATACACGGTTTGGATGGAGTCCATCACTACCACTGCGGGTTGCAGTTTGTCGACGGTGGCCAGCACTTTTTCGAGTTGCGTTTCTGCCAGCACTTGCACTTGCGATTTGTCGAGTCCCAACCGGCGCGAGCGCAAGGCCACTTGCGCGCCAGATTCTTCGCCGGTCACATACAAGGTGTTCCAGCCGCTGCGCTGCAAACCGTCCATCGCTTGCAACAACAAGGTCGATTTACCAATACCAGGGTCACCGCCGATCAGTACCACGCCACCTTGGACCATGCCACCACCCAAAACACGGTCGAGTTCTTCTTGGCCGGTGGGTGTGCGCGGTACTTCAGACGCTTCAATATCTGACAAGGTCGCAACTTCTGCCGCAGGCACCAACGCCGCCATTCCGGCGTAGCGGTTTTTGACGGGCCCGCCGGATTCGACCGCGCCTTCGATGAGGGTGTTCCAAGCATTGCAGCTTGGGCACTTGCCCAGCCATTTGGGACTGATGCCGCCGCATTCGGTACAGGTGTATTGGGTCTTGTCTTTGGCCATGGCGCAAATGATACTGGATAAACGAACAGTGCTTTGTAATTCGGGGTCTGTTATCTTTTATGCACTTGAAAGCAACTATTTCACTTACAACTCACTATCTCTGAGAGCTAACGGGCATGACTTTTTCTAAGATTTGTATTTATGGCGCGGGCGCTATTGGCGGATGGATTGGCGCGCGCTTGGCGCAAAGGCCAGGGATGATGGTGTCCGTTGTAGCGCGAGGTGAAACTCTTCGGCAACTGCAAAGCCATGGGTTGCAACTAAACAGTGGTGAGAACATCTTGTCTGCAAAGGTGCGGGCGAGTCAGCTGCCAACTTCTCTGGGTATTCAAGACTTGGTCATCATCGCGGTCAAAGCCCCTTCGATGCTGGATGTAGCTAAACAGATTCAGCCTTTGATAGGCCCCAACACCATCGTGATGACTGCTATGAACGGTGTGCCTTGGTGGTTCTTGCAAGGTTTTGGCGGCTTGTATGCCAACACACCTTTAAAAAGCGTAGACCCCCATGGGGAAATTGCCACAGCTATTCCAGCGCAACACGTGATTGGGTGCGTCGTACATGCGAGTAGCTCTTTGCGCGCGCCAGGCCAAGTGCAACACCATGTTGGCAATGGTTTGATCATTGGTGAGCCTGCTGGTGGGTCTAGTGCGCGGGTGCAAGCCCTTCATCAGTTGCTTCGCGATGCAGGCTTTGATGCCACTTTGTCCGAACGCATTCAAAAGGATGTTTGGTACAAGCTCTGGGGCAATATGACGATCAACCCGATCAGTGCCTTGACGGGCGCAACATCTGACAAAATATTGAACGATCCAAACGTGCTCGGTTTTATTTCTGCAGTGATGTTGGAGGCCAAGGCGATTGGCGCTGCGATGGGTATTGCTATTGACCAACAACCAGAAGACCGGCACGCAGTCACGCGCAAGCTTGGTGCTTTCAAAACTTCTATGTTGCAAGATGTGCAAGCTAAGCGCGCAGTGGAATTAGATGCTTTGGTGGGTGCTGTGCATGAGCTTGGACAAATTACAAAAGTGCCTACGCCGTTTACAGATGCCTTGATGGGGTTGGCGCGTTTACAAGCGCAGGAACTTGGGCTTTACCCAACTAGTCCTGAGTAAAACCAACCCTTGCAGCTACAGCGCACATCAGCTCATAGCCCACTGTGCTGGCCGATTGCGCAACTTCATCAATGGGCAAAACAACACCACTAGTGGATTTGCCCCACAGCGTGACTTCCGTACCAAAACCAGTTTGAACACCCGCTAGTTCACAAGGCGTGAGGTCTACCGTCACCATGTCCATGCTGATGCGCCCTACTGTGCGCGTGCGCACACCATTCACCAAGACCGGCGTGCCTGTTGTGCAATGGCGCGGATAGCCATCGGCATAGCCACACGCCACCACGCCAATACGCATAGCTTTGTCTGCGACAAATGCTGAGCCGTATCCCACAGCATCGCCTGCTTGCAAGTTTTGAACAGCAATCAACTGGCTACGCAAACTCATTGTGGGTTGTAAATTCCAATCAGCAATCGTGTGTTGCGGGAAATCAGGCGCTGCCCCATAGAGTGCGATGCCAGGGCGCACCCAATCTGCAGACACATTTGCGTGCGTACCATGGCGCAAAACAGCCGCGCTGTTACATGTGCTGCGCTCTCCTGGTAAATCTTGGGCGGCTTTCTCGAACACTTGCATTTGTGATGAAACACCAGAAGGCCCGTCTGCATCACTGAAATGCGTCATCAATGAGATTTCATCGACTTGCGGCAATTGGTTCAAACGGGTCCATGCAGATCGGAATGCGCCTGGCGTGAACCCTAAACGGTTCATACCGCTGTTGAGTTTTAAAAACACACGGTGTGCTTGTTGGGTTTTATGCTGGCTCAGCATGTCGATTTGCTCGGTGCAATGCACGGTGTGCCACAGATTAAGGCGTGAACACAACTCCAAATCGCGCGCATCGAATACGCCTTCTAACAACAAAATAGGACCGCGCCAGCCTAAATCACGCACACGTTGCGCTTCGTTTAAATCGAGCAAGGCAAATCCGTCGCATCCGCGCAAACCCTCATAGGCGCGCTCGATGCCATGCCCGTAGGCATTGGCTTTGACTACCGCCCAAACACGCGCGTCAGGGGTGCAATCTTTCATGTGTTGCAAGTTGTGACGCAAGGCGTCGCTGTGCACAAAGGCTTGTATCGGACGAGGCATATCGCTATTGTGTCATCGAGCGTGTTATAACCATTTGTCTTATTTTTTCTATGTCCCCATGAAGCGCGGTTTTTACACCATCATGTCTGCCCAGTTCTTTAGTTCGTTGGCAGACAACGCCTTGTTTGTCACGGCGGTTGAATTACTGAAGTCCGAAGGCACAGCCGAGTGGCAACGCGCCGCCTTAGTTCCCATGTTTGCTCTTTTTTATGTGGTGTTAGCCCCTTTTGTAGGTGCATTTGCCGATTCGCGCCCCAAAGGCGATGTGATGCTAATGAGTAACACCATCAAAGTAGTGGGTTGCTTGATGATGCTATTTGGTAGCCATCCTTTATTGGCGTATGCCTTAGTGGGTTTAGGCGCTGCCGCTTATTCACCCGCTAAATATGGCATCTTGACTGAGTTACTACCTTCGTCGCAATTGGTCAAAGCCAATGGCTGGATTGAAGGCTTGGCCATCGGTTCAATTATTTTGGGCGTCCTATTAGGTGGTCAATTGGTAGGGCCTAAGTTGTCCGCCATCTTGCTGTCGATAGATGTGCCGTTTATCGATACGGGGTTTGATACGCCCGCTGAAGCAGCCATTTGCTTGCTGGTCTTGTTTTATGGATTGGCTGCATGTTTTAACACACGGATTCCCAATACAGGTGCGGCATTTATACCGATGCGCAGCCATCCCGAATACAGCATGGCG
>SYDB01000126.1 GCA_005786815.1 Burkholderiales bacterium | reverse complement strand
GTGCACTTGCAGATGGATATCGCGCAAGGCATGAAAGTTGCCAAACCATTTGTTGACATTTTCAAATTGAATGAGTGGAAGGGTCACATAGGCTCCTTAGTATTTCAGCGGTGCGATACCAGACGCTCTACCCACAAGCTATAGCGTGACATAGCAAAGCAAATACAGAAATAAATCAAGGTAATGAATAAATAGGCCTCTAATTTAAACGGGCGCCAATTAGGGTCGCCACTGATGGCTAACCCAAGCGCGCCAGACAATTCATACAAGCTCACGATCGTCACCAAAGAAGTGTCTTTGAAAATCGCAATGAAGTTGTTCATCAAGCTTGGCACTACATGTGCCAAAGCTTGTGGCAACACAACTTGGCGTTGTGTTTGCCAATAGCTCAAACCCAAGGTATGTGCTGCTTCTATTTGTCCTCTTGGAATCGCTTGCAAACCCCCGCGCACAATTTCTGCGGTGTAGGCAGCAGAAAACAATGTGATGCCTATGAGTACGCGGATCAACACATCTGGTGACGTGCCAGTGGGTAATAACAATGGCAGCATAAAACTAGCCATGAAAAGCACAGAGATTAAGGGGACGCCGCGGACTAATTCCACATACACAATGCACACGCTGCGCACTGCAGGCATGGTGCTCTGGCGCCCGAGTGCCACTAGTACGGCTAATGGAAACGCCAGCGTGATTGATAAAGTCGCCAGCATCATGGTCAACGGCAAGCCGCCCCACTGATCAGTAGGTACGTAAACAAGTCCTGTGGGGATACCAAACCATTTGCCACCACCCATCAATGCAAAAAACAACAGCCATACGAATATCCACGTTACTGCTAAATACCGATTCCATGAGGTAGGTCGACAACTCACCACCAGCAATACAGTGATGGCAAGGGTTGCGAGCAAAGGCCGCCACTGCGCATCAAAGGGATAACGCCCAAACAATATCAAGCGGTATTTTTCTGCCACTACGCCCCAGCATGCGCCGATATCACGTGCCGCCTGACATTGGTCTGCATCTGCTGAAAAAACTGCGCGCAAGACAGACCATTCCAGTAGGGATGGAATAGTCCACAGCAAAGCCAGCATCAGTAGTACGGTGGTGACTGCACTGGCCGGTGTTCCCCATAAGTTGTGCTTTGCCCACAGCACAACTCCGATATTGTGCGAAGGCGGTTGTCGAGCGGGTAGCAAATTGCTTGCGTGGTGTTGCATCACCGCTCTTTCAAAGCTGCACGGCGATTGAAATAATTCATCCCGCTAGCGGTAAGCAATGACAGCGTCAGATAAACCGCCATTACGATGGCGATGCACTCCACCGCACGTCCTGTTTGGTTCAAGGTGGTGTTTGAAATACTGACTAAGTCTGGATAGCCAATCGCAACTGCAAGGGATGAATTTTTTATCGCATTTAAATATTGGTTGGTCAAAGGTGGCACTATCAAGCGCAAAGCTTGGGGCAACACCACTAAGCGTAATCTTTGCCAAGGCGACAAACCAATACTCAGCGCCGCTTCCACTTGACCTAAGGGGACAGATTGAATACCAGAGCGAATCACTTCGGCCACAAAAGCTGAGGTGTAGAGGGCAAGGCCCCAGGTTAAAGCTAAAAATTCAGGCGTCAATGTCAAACCGTCTGACATGAGCCACGGCAATGCAAGCCCTTCTTTGCTTAGTAACACCCAGTCTAGAAAATGCAAGGGCGTCTCTGTATCTGGCATGAGTTCGACCAAGACCACGTACCACATGAGCAATTGCAGCAATAGCGGAATATTGCGAAAAAATTCGGTGTAGGCGTAGCACAGTCCCCGAGCGAGGGCGTTGCCTGAGAGCCTGCCAATACCCAACACCGTACCCCATAGCGTGCAAATCACAATCGCGATCAAAGACACGCGCAGGGTATTCATGAGTCCGACTAAGAATGCTTGTCCATAGGTTTGTGTCGAAGTGAAAGTAAACATGCTTTCACCGATATCGAATCCGGCGGGGTCCAGAAGAAAGTCAAAACCACTTTGGATACCACGCATACGCATGTTGCCAAGGGTGTTGTGCAGCAACCAACCCACTAGAGCAAGGAGTATTCCAATTAAGGCGAGTTGATAAACCCAAGCGCGGACGCGTTGACTCCGCCAGTTCAACATAAATGTTTTGTAGGTGAAGCGCTATTTAGCGGATAGGCACCGCGTATTGCAAGCCACCCTTGTTCCATTGCGCGTTCAAACCTCGTTTGAGACCGAGTGGCGTTTTCTCGCCAAGGTGCTTGTCAAATATCTCGCCATAGTTGCCTACTGCTTGCACAGCGCGGGCCAACCATTCGCGGTCCAAGCCGAGTAACTTACCTGTGTCTTCCGATTTGCCGAGTAAGCGCAAAACAACGGGGTCTGTGCTGTCGTTTTTGAGGGTGTTGACATTGTCAGAAGTGATGCCGTACTCCTCGGCCTCCACCAATCCATAGACGGTCCATTTCACAATCGCCAACCATTCATCATCCCCGCGCCGCACCATGGGACCTAGCGGTTCTTTAGAAATCAGTTCAGGCAATATCACGTGGTCTTTCGGGTTCTTCGCTTCTTTGGTGCGAATGGACGCGAGTCCTGAAGCATCTGTGGTGTAAGCCTTACAACGGCCAGAAAAATAAGCGGCATTGGCAGCATCGAATTTTTCAAACACCACAGGTTTGATGTCGAGCTTGTTGGTGCGAGAAAAATCGGTCAAATTCTTTTCTGTTGTCGTGCCGGTTTGAACACACACTGTCGCACCTTTGAGCTGTTTCGCACTTTTGATATTGGCCTTAGCAGACACCATGAAACCTTGTCCGTCGTAATACGTGACGGCCGTTTGGTGGAGCCCCAGCGAAGCATCACGCGTGAGGGTGAATGTGGTGTTACGCGACAGCACATCGATCTCGCCAGAC